>NZ_JAAORE010000003.1:0-300000 GCF_017696175.1 Prochlorococcus marinus XMU1404
TTGAAATATCATTTCTCCATTTAATTTGGATTTTTTAAATTTTGAAAGTCTTGCACTGTGTATATTGGATTTTCGAATACCTGGAGCACCAGAGCTACCTGCATCAATTTCAACAACAAGTGCGTCTTCACCTGTGAAACTTGTAGTTAAGTCGATTCCGAAATCGTAACCTGTTCCAAGGTTGTCATCACCATCGTTAGCACCAGCAGCTACGTTGTCATCATCATAGATAACACCAGCATAGAAATTAGCACCGAATGTAGCAGTTGTAGTTTCAGAAAAACTACCAGCTTCGATATTGTTTAATCTTGCTTCTAATCCGTCTACACGGCTGTTTGTGATAGCAAGTTCTTCTGCAGGCGCGAAGTCATTGATAGTAACTTCGTTAGCTGTAGCAGACATAGGAGCCAAAAGACCTAATGTCGCAGGAGCTACAAGTAAGCTTTTAAATAGCTTCATAAATTTCCTCACACGAAATTTAAAGTACACCTTAGGATAGTGTATGAATGTTCAAAAAATCAAGTATTTAAGACTACAGTCTTGGGTAAATGTGCCACTTTATTAACCTAAACATTAAATAACAACGTTTTTTTTTATTTGGTGAGACGGATCAAAAAAATTTCCGTAGATAATTTAATGAAGCTTTTTTGATATTTTGAATGAGACTTCCTTAGTTTTATATTTTTTCTTCTTATTAAATCCTTCTGAGTCTACATACCATCCCGAGGCTAATCTAGTATCTATTTCTTCGTATGTTTTACTTAGGTTGAGTTTATTAATAGATCTTTTTTTGTAATCCATTAGTTTAAAAATTCTTTTTAAATATAGCATTAAAAAAGATTTTTACTTTTAGGAATTTTTAGTATTTTGGAAACTAATAACTTCAAAGTAAGGAATTTAAGATATTTATTCCCAATTCTTTAGAAAAAAGAAAAAAATAATATTTTGACCTCAACAAAAAAAATTATTAGTTATATTTTTTAGAAATTATCACACCTGAGGAGCACAAGGTTAAATGACTCAAATTAATCTTATCGTAAATTCTTTACCTAGAGATCTAACTGAATTCGCTTTTTTTATAGTAGTGGGTTTTACAGCAGGATCTATAGGATTAATATAGAGATTGTTAAATTTCCGAATTAAAAACACTATTGATAGAATTTTAGATTAAACAATTTTTAAATGTTTGATTTCTATAACCATAAATATTTTTATTCTAATTTAATTTCATAATTTGATTAATGATTCAATGGGAAAATCTAATTTGGATCTCCCCTTTAAATTAATAAGCTCAACTACTGTTAAAAAACCTTTAATTTGTTTTTCATTTTTCGATAGTAAGCTTGCAACACATCCAACGGTTCCCCCTGTAGCAAGAAGGTCGTCAATAATCGTAAATGTTTTATATTTATCTAAAGAAGATTTTTGAATACAGAGGGAATTCTCTCCATATTCTAAATTGTAATTTTGTTTTACAATTTCTCCAGGAAGTTTTCCAGGTTTTCTTGCAACTATCATTGGTTTTGAAGATTTCAAGGAGACCGCAGAACCAAAAATAAATCCTCTTGCATCAATAGAAATTATGGCTTCAGATTTTTTTAAAATTTGACTAGAACACATTTTAGTAATTAATTCATAGAAAACCTCAGGCTCATGGAGAATTCCAAGAACATCTTTAAAATCGACTCCTTTTTTTGGAAAATCTTTATGTGTATTAATTAAATCTTCAAATTTTTTCATCCTTTTAATCTTAAGAAGAATAAAATTTAATTCTTTAAACTTATCTCATAATTAAAAAAAAACTACTCAAATTTCCATTTCCAAAAAATAAGTTTTCAAATATCTTATAAAACGATTCTTTAAAGCTAGAGAAAGAGCCTACGTTCTAATAGAAATAAATTTATATGCATAATTTACCCAAGTTACTTCAATATTAATTTGTGATAAAAATTATAAAGGAGAATTTAAATTTCTAAATTCGAATCAAAATCGAACATTCTTTTATGTATATTACATTATCTAAATCTGAATTTTCGATCTGGCAACTTTCAGCTTATTTAAACCTACAAAAAAAGGGGTCCTATGTCCGAACTGATTATTCAAATAATAAATTAGATCAAAAAATCTGAAATGCCAAGAAGTAATTTTTCAAAAATGTTAATTCGGACTTTCTACAACTAATTTGTTTAAAAAATAATTTGCTAGCAGATCATGTTATTAAATATCAAGTTAATGTGAGGTTGATTTTCAAAAATGTTCAATTTTTTATAAATATTTCCAAAAAAAAGTCTTTTACTGATGCATGTTATGAACTAAGATCTTATGAGCGGGGCGTGGCGCAGCTTGGTAGCGCGGGTGCTTTGGGAGCACTAGGTCGCAGGTTCGAATCCTGTCGCCCCGATAGTCATAGCAGTCGATCTCAGATATACCAAAATAGAGTCTCAAAAGTATCCGTAGCTTTTCCGTGGAATATGTTGGATTTGTAATAAAAAAGCCACGGAACTTCGAAACCATGTGTGCAACTTTAGGTTGAATTAGTTCAGATCTCGGCAATAATAAAGTTGTCAGATATTTGCGACCTTCAAACAGCCCACAGTAGTGACCTTCGACTTTATTTGATGCACCTTCGATAAGTGCGGGGATTATCAACAAACAACTCCATATATATTGAGAACACGCAACAGACCACCAAAGTTTTTCAAAGGAAAGAAGCTCCAAGCTTCTAACTTGACTCATCACGATTCAGTTGGAATTGCAATGGATTTAATTTGCTTTGAGAAATCTGGTGTGAATGTAAATGGATTTCTCGTGATGACGAATCCTTCTGTTCTTACTGCATATAACGAGTTGAAGAATAATCCTTCAAAGGTTAATGACTACTACAAACTGGATAGAGCTTCCTAAGTTAGTTGAGTATCTATATTGCAGTGAAAGAACTGTTTATAAGTTAAAAAAAGCGAATGTATTTGTAGCGGGAGAACACTTCTATCGAGTAGGTGAAGGAAAGGAAAAAGGGAAATGTGTTTATGGATTAGAGGAGTGCAGAAAAGCACTACTTAAACATTCCGCAGAAACTAAGAAGCAAAAGGGAGCTAGATATAAGAAAGAGATGATGAAAGACCTCGTCGCAAAGGAGGTTAAGTAGTGGATACGATTCCCTCTAAAATACTTAAAAGCACCTTTAAAAATAGGTGTCATAACAAAGCAACTGAACTTGGTGATAATGGAAAGGTTTTTGATTATCTATTTGAAGAGCTAGTCCAAGCAAATGCTTATTGTTGTGCATTACAAACCAAAGTTCAGATATTAGAATATATCCAAACTAAATATCATGAGCAAATAGCAAATTTATTAGAGCAACTTGGAATAAAAAAAGATTGGTGGCGAATATGGAAAAAGTAAATGGTAAATGGATAGCGCCAGAGCATTTTGATAGTGAAGAAGAAAGAAAAAAAGCAATGAATGGTTGGCGTAGAAGGTACTATGAAACCTTTCGATCAGACGATCAATTCTGTAATTGGCTTAAGTTAGATGGCTTTCATAGTAGTAAGCCAATAACACCAAAATACTTAAAAGAATACGAAAGACAACAAGCCCTAATTGAAGAATTTTATAAATATAAAGGTGTTTATGATGGGTTGCCTGAGTGCCATAGATTTCATGGAAATGATGGTAAATATTGGAAAATTTTCTCTGAAGAACAACAGAAAATCTACGCTAAAGATAGAGCAGAAACTACACTTAGATGCAACAAAGTAACTTACGGACATACACCAAATAGACCTAAAAGAAAAAGAGAAAAAAGAATAAGGAGAGAATTTTGTGACTGATGCTATTACACGACAACACCAAATTATTAGTACTGGATTTCTAAATAAAATTAAATTTCCAAGCGGTTATGAAGGAGAAAGAAAAAAGAAGATTGATTCTGGAGATTTAGTAGAACTTTTAGTTGATAATTGTTCTCCACGATTAACCTATAATCTTCTAACTCTTGAACCGGAATTTGATGGACAAACTATTCAAATAGATTTTGTTGAAAGCTTCTCAACTTATCTAAATATGTATGGATATAACATTAGAAAAGACTCTGCTTTTGATGGTTTATTAACAGCTGCTCGTCAGAATACATATCACCCTGTCAATGCATATCTTGAAAGAATTGCAGATAATAAATCAATTAAACCAATTGACATAGAAACAATGTCTTCCGACTACTTAGGAACTGACTCTAAGTTATATGACCAGATGCTTAAAATGACCCTAATTGGAGCAGTTGCAAGAGTCAAAAATCGTGGTTGTAAGTTTGATAATTGTTGCATTTTAGTTGGTAAGCAAGGAACAGGAAAATCTACTTTTTGGAGATATTTAGCTTCTGATGAGTTCTTTGCTGATACATGGCAACCAAAGCCTCAAGATTTGGCAATGATGCTGCAAAGATGTTGGATTTTTGAAATTGCAGAATTAGATAGGATCTCACCAAATTCAGAAAAAGCAGCAACATTAAAAGCTCTTCTATCAAGTCCGATTGATACATTTAGAAGACCTTATGGAAGAAGTATTGGTTCTTATCCAAGACCATCAATAATGGTTTCAAGTTGTAATAGAACTGATTTTCTAAATGATCCAACAGGTTCTAGAAGGTATTGGGTAATAAATCTAGAAGGGAAATTAATAAATAATAAAAAGGTTTTAAAAGATAGAGATCGAATCTGGAAAGCTGCTTTGCTGGCCTATAAAGAAGGAATGATATTGGATTTGGATGATGAATATAAAGAGGAAATAAATATAAGAAATTTAAATTTCGAAGCAGAACACCCTTTCTACTCACGTATAGAGGAATGGACGAATAAAGAGCACAATAAATATAGATTTACGACAGTTGAAGCTTTGGTTAATAGCGGTTGTAGAAATGATGAACATATAACAGATAAAGATGTAAAGGAAGCCGCAGATTGCTTAAGAAAATTAGGCCATGAAAAAAAACAATACAGATTTGGTGCGAGAAAACCTTATTATTGGTTTCATCCAGAATGGTCTATTGAGCAAAAGAAAAAGGAGCCAAGAATCATAAATTTGCCTAATAAAGGACATTATGAGATTTAATGCCTTATGTGTCTTGGCAGAACAATTTTTATCTAAGACACTAAAAAGAATTGAACCGATTTGTATTTAAGAGAATGTCTTATGTCTTATCTATTTCCACAAAAGATAATTATTTTTTGTGTTTTTTAATTTCTAGAGTTTATTAGGAATGACATAAGACATAAGGCAACATTAATTTTTAATATAGGTTCTTTCTTCTTGTACGGGAGGGGGTAATTTCGGACCCCAAAATTCTCCTAGGGAAAAGTCTGCATAGTTAGACACACTTTTACAAATGCTTGATCAGGTAAATGGAATAGAATCCCTTCATAGCAGCTAATTACACCTAATGTAAATTTTGTAAGATGAAACCAAAATCATTGCATTTGGAAGCTTATACGATTAGCCAAACAGCTAAAAAGTTAGGTTATAAATCAACCAAAACTTTATATAGATTGCTTAGCCGTGAAGTATTAGAAGACTATGTTTATTTAGAAAAATCAGGAAGAGTTTATCTAATGCTGGAGCCACCAAATCTGCCAACTTTAGCGGAAAAAATTACAGCAAATATTCAAGTAAGAAGAAATAATATTATCAAAAGGTTCATTTAGAAAGGTTTTATTTTTTTTAAGTAAACATCCTTAAACTAAATTTTTTAAAAAGATTTTTTCTTTAACTTTACTTAACCATAGGTGAATATTATTTATTAAATAGAAACTAAGGAGATGTTTAAATACAGGGAATTCATAGCTCAAATCAAATATAAAGAAGTAATATCTTCACCTGTTTATTTTATTCCTGTTTTGCTTCTATCCATAATGATTATTATTGAAGGTTTTCACATCTTTAATCACAAACAAAATTGCAAAACTAAAGCTTAGTGGATGGAACAATCAGGAATGACTTATGACAGGGAATCAGAAGTAAATTAATAAAATCTAAAATATAATTTATTCGCAGCAACGTTTTTTATTTGAAGAATAATCTGTCAAAGAAGTTATCCATTCCTTGATCAAAAAGAGAGATTCTTTATTTAGGCTGTAATATACCCATCTACCTTCTTGTCTGTCTGAGATAAGACCAGCTTCTTTCAAAATTTTTATGTGATATGAAATTCTTGATTGAGATAAATTAGTTAATTTCATAATATCGCAAACACAAACTTCTCCATCCATCATTAGGTCAATTATTTCTAGCCTAAAAGGATCAGAAAATGAAACCATCAACTTAGATATATTTTCTTTTTTTACTTTGCTAATATCTTTTAACAATTTTAAATTAATTAAATTTTCCTAAATATAGCTTAAATAAAAAAGATTTCATTAATCAAAACATCTTGATACATCAAAATATTTTGATGTATAATTTCAATAGGAGTTTTCAAAGTTATGAAAATTGGAATTAATGGTTTTGGAAGAATTGGCAGATTAGTTTTCAGAGCATTATGGAATAGAGCTGATATAGAAATAACTCACATTAATGAGATAGCAGGAGATTCGAATGCCGCTGCACATCTACTCGAATTTGATTCAGTCCATGGCAGATGGGTTAAAGATATAAAGGTTAAAGAAAAAGAAATAATAATTGATGGAAAGAAATTAGCTTACACATCTTTTAAAAATTACCTTGATGTTCCTTGGGAAAAATCTTCTGTAGATATTATTTTGGAATGTACAGGAAAGAATAAAAAGCCAGAAAAACTAAATCCCTATTTTGAATCTCTAGGGATGAAAAGAGTAATAGTAGCTTGTCCAGTTAAGGGAATTGTTGCAGAAGCTGAATCACTTAATGTTGTTTATGGCATAAATCAAAGTCTTTATGACCCTTCCAAACATAAATTAGTAACTGCAGCATCCTGCACTACAAATTGTTTAGCTCCGATAGTAAAGGTAATTAATGAAAATTTTTCAATTAAACATGGTGCTATTACAACTATTCACGATGTCACGAACACTCAAGTCCCAGTAGATTTTTATAAAAGTGATTTGAGGAGAGCAAGAGGATGTATGCAAAGTTTAATACCTACTACCACTGGGTCTGCTAAAGCTATCGCTGAGATCTTTCCAAAATTAAAAGGAAAATTAAATGGACATGCAGTAAGAGTTCCTCTACTTAATGGTTCTTTAACAGATGCAGTTTTTGAATTAAATAAAGACGTGACAACTGAACAAGTAAATATGGCACTTAAGGAAGCTTCAGAAACTTATTTAAAAGGAATTCTTGGCTACGAAGAAAGACCTTTAGTTTCTGCAGATTATGTAAATGACTCTAGAAGTTCAATAGTTGATAGTTTATCGACGATGGTTGTTAATTCAAATTTATTAAAGATATACGCTTGGTATGACAACGAGTGGGGTTACAGCTGCAGACTTGCAGATCTTACTGAATACGTAATCAAAAAAGAAATTTAATTTATGTCTTTATGAAGTTATCTAATATTCAACAATATAGTGTTGTAACAGCAAACTATTGGGCGTTCACGCTTACTGACGGCGCATTAAGATTATTAGTTGTTGGTCACTTTCATGAGCTAGGTTACACAACTCTACAAATTGCTTTACTTTTCCTTTTTTATGAGTTTTTTGGAATAATTACTAATTTATATGGTGGTTGGATAGGAGCAAGATATGGTTTAAGGCTTACTTTATGGATTGGGACTATCCTTCAAATCATTGCTCTTTTCATGCTTATTCCAGTTAAGGAGGATTGGCCAGTAATATTTAGTGTCTTATACGTTATGGTTGCTCAAGCAGTCAGTGGGATAGCAAAAGATTTAAACAAAATGAGTGCTAAAAGTGCTGTTAAGACAGTAGTTCCAGAGGCAAATGATGGCAATGATACTGGCCAAAAACAACTTTTTAAATGGGTTGCTATTTTAACTGGATCTAAAAATGCTCTTAAGGGAGTTGGCTTTTTCTTGGGTGGACTTTTATATAAGTTATTTGGATTCAATAATGCTGTAGGAATTATGGGTTTTGGACTCTGCTTAGCCTTTTTATTGACATTAATTTTACCTGGTGAAATTGGCAAGATGAAAACCAAACCAGCTTTTAATGATCTTTTTTCAAAATCAAATGCAATAAATATTCTTTCAGCAGCAAGATTCTTTCTTTTTGGAGCAAGAGATGTTTGGTTTGTTGTAGCTCTTCCAGTATTCCTAGATATGGCATTTGGTTGGGACTACATGGAGATAGGATTATTTCTTGGGGCCTGGGTAATAGGTTATGGAATTGTTCAGGCTTCGGCTCCAGCAATTAGAAAGATGTGGGGCCAGAAAGAAAGTCCAGATCGTAAAGCTATCCAATTTTGGAGTGCCGTATTAATGGTCATACCATCTTTGATAGGAGTCGCATTATGGAGAGAAAGTTCTCCATCGATAGCAATAATTTTAGGACTTACTATTTTTGGATTTGTTTTTGCAATGAATTCCTCCACACATTCTTATATGATTTTGGCCTACTCTGATAATGAAAAAGTCAGTTTAAATGTTGGCTTCTATTACATGGCAAATGCTGCTGGAAGACTAGTTGGAACATTACTATCTGGCTTACTATTTATGATTGGGAGAAATCCGAGTATTGGTCTTCAATATTGTCTTTATTTTTCATCACTTCTAATATTATTATCTTGGATTTCGAGTCTTAAATTACCATCAATCAAACAAAGCTTATCATCACCATAAAAACTAATTTTTAGAAATTAGAGTATTTAAATGGCAAAAATATCCTTAATTGAACTTGCAAAAATTTTTCTAAAAATTGGTATTTTCAGTTTTGGAGGACCATATGCTCATATTTCTTTATTCGAAGATGAACTTATAAATAATAAAAAACTAATCTCTACCCAATCTTTTGAAAAAGGTATTGGTTTATGTCAATTGCTTCCAGGGCCAATATCCACTCAATTAGCAATATATATAGGTCTTAAAATTAATGGTTATCTTGGTGGATTGATATCCGGTATATGTTTCATTATCCCAGGATTCATTTCGGTATTAGTTCTTAGCTTTTTTTGGCAAATTTATTCTGGATCAAAATTTCTAAGTGATTTAATTTATTTTAATCCTCCTATTATTGCAGGAATAATTTTTTCATTTTCATTATTTCTTTTAAAAAAAAGATTAAAGTTAGATCGAGTATTATTCTCTAGCTCAATCTTATTTCTACTTATATTTGCAAAATATAATAGTATTCAATTTCCTCTCATAACAATTCTTACTATTGCAGGTTTGATAAATATTTTTTTACAGAAATGGAAAAATATTTTTTATAGCTTGGTTCCTTTATCTATATTTTCAACAACCTCATTTTTAACTAGCTCAATCTTTTTGGATATTGCCAAGTTTTATAATTTTTTGAAGGATGCTTTAAACTCAAAATTTTTAATAAATTACCTTAATCTATTTTTATTCTTCTTCAAATCGGGACTTTTTATTTTTGGAGGGGGATTAGTAATCATTCCTCTAATGAGTGATTATGTTGTCTCACAAGGATGGTTAACAAATAATGAGTTTATAGATGGGATAATGATAGGCCAGATAACACCTGGCCCTGTCTTATTAACTACAAGTTTTATTGGATACAAAGCTGGGTTTTCGGTTGGAGGAATAAATGAAGCTTTAAAGTATTCATTTATATCAACTTTTGCAATTTTTTTACCAAGTTTTTTATTGATTTTTGTTTTTGGAAAAGGCTTCATAAAAAACAGAATTAAATTTGTTAATTACTTTATCGAAGGAGTAATAAATACAATTCCAGGAGCAGTTTTTTTCTCTGGCTTTAATTTAATTGAAGATAGTTTTTCATCAAAATACTTTTTATTAAGCTCTATTTTTATAGTTTTAATCTCCACAATATTATCTTTTTTAAAAGTAGTTCCAACATACATACTTATTCTTTTTTCTTTAATATTAGGTTTATCAAAATATTTATTTGCATAAAAAAAGGGAGAAAATAAATTCCCCCTTTTTAAATGTTTATCTTACGATTTATTTACCAATTCTTTTTACAGCAGCCCTTGATTTCTCAAGAATTTCGCCTTTCAAAGGAACAAATCCTAGTGATGGAGCTTTATCTTGATACTCATCACTTAATAATGTATTAAAGGCTTGTCTAATTGCTTTAGTGTTTTTACCATTACCTTCTTCATAGGCAAGTATCCATGTTAATGAAGCGATAGGGTAAGCTCCGCTAGCTGTAGGATTAGGATTCTTACCAGCAAGATTTTCATCTAAAGTAATACCATTGAGAGCCTTAGCTCCTGCTTCTACAGATGGTTTTAGAAACTGACCTGAGAGATTTTGAAGTGCAGCAGCTTTCACATTACCCTTAATGTAGGATTGGTTAACATAACCAATTGCGCCATAAGTATTTTGAATAACACCTGCTACTCCAGAATTACCTTTAGCCCCAACACCAGCAGGCCATTTTACAGACTTACCTGTGCCTAATGTCCAAGTTTTCGAAAAGGCCTCCATGGAATTTGTAAAGGCTTTAGTTGTACCTGATCCGTCAGAACGATGAGTCCAAGTCAATTTTCCAGGAGCACATCCAACTTCCTTCCAATCGCTTATCATACCCATTGCTACTTGTACTGCCTGCTCTTGAGTAAGTTTCAAATCGCAATCGTAGTTATATCCAAAAGCAATAGTTCCACCAACCATAGGGATCTGAACTAAACCTCTAGTAACTTTTGCTATATCCTTATCTTTCATAGGATCGTCAGAAGCACCAAAGTTTACAGTCTCATCAATAAATGCTTTTCTTCCAGAACCAGAACCAACAGCTTGATAATTTACTTTTGGACCTCCATCATTTGATAAATCTTTGAACCATCTAGTATAAATTTTGGCAGGGAAAGATGCTCCAGCGCCACTTAACCTCACTGAAGAAGTGGAGGTTCCACAAGAAGCGACTAGAATCATTGTTGACGCTAATAAAAAAGCTTTTTTAGCTAATTTCATAGTTGAAATGATCAAATAATTGACTTCACATTTATAGCATTTATTTTGAACACAAATACTCTCTAGGTGAAAATTTATCTTTTAATTAATTAGTTCTTAACCATCTCTTAAACTAAATCTTGATTAGAGTTTTTTTGTTTGGATTTAAAAATATTAAAATATAAACTTTAGTTAATTTTTAACTTTTATTGATTAAAATTTTGAAATTTGTAGAAAATTTTCCCATTAATTTAATAGAAGTTTAAGGGTTATTTAAATTTTTCTTTTTTACTTTAATCCTTACTCATTTCTTAACCTTAGTTCGTTCTCATAAATATGGATATTTATCCATCATTTACGTGTTGAGGTTCATGAAACTTTTCAAAAACTTGCTTATAGCCCCTGCAACATTAGGACTTTTAGCTCCTATGTCGGCTACAGCAAATGAAGTTACTATTAGTGATTTCACTCCTGCAGAACAACTTGCTATTACTAACAGCCGTGTAGACGGATTAGAAGCAAGATTAAATAACTTTGAAGCTGGTGGTTTCTCAGAAACTACAACTGCATCATTCGGCGTTAACTTCTACGCAGGTATCGAGAATGATGATGACACAGGTGTTAACGATTTTGATGACAATCTAACAACAGGTTATGATTTCGGCATCAAATTAGCTACAAGTTTCACTGGTGAAGATAAACTTGAAATTAAATTCGATACTGGTAATTCTGACGCGCCAGGTATTGGTGAGTTTGGTGGAGACACACAAGCTACTGAAGCTCTAAGACTTGACGAGATCTCTTACAAATTCCCACTTGGTGAAAACATCACTGTAATGGTTGGTGATGACATAGGCGCAAGTAAGATGTTTACAAATGCCTGCGTTTACGGAACACCTAGTGACACTCTTGACGAATGTGGAACTAATAACGCTTTTGTCAATAATGACTCAGCGATGGTTGGTGCTGAATATGACTTCGGTAATGGTTTAACTGCTGCAGTTGGTTATGCTGGCAACCCAGATGATATAGCAAACGAAGAAGGAGTTGATGCTTATGGCTTTAACTTTGCTTATACAGCTGATTCTTATGGTGTTTCATTCACTTACGGAGCACTCGAAGATGGCGCACCAGTTAATGACAACATGGGTACTGACTACGCTTATGGCCTAAATGCATACTACATACCTGAAAATGAGGGACTTCCTTCAATAAGCGTTGGTTACGAATACGGTGAAGATGACAGCGAAGTAGCTGCTTCTGACGAATATACAAACGTCTTTGCTGGATTACAGTGGAGTGATTTTGGTCCTGGTACTCTAGGACTTGGAATGGGTACAAGAGTTAACACTGTTGAAGATACAGATGCTCAGTACATGTACGAGGCATTCTACGAGTACGAAATTAATGATGGCATGACAGTTACTCCATTAGTTTTCGTAAAGGATTTCTCAGCTGCTAACACTGACGATACAACTGGTGTAATGGTTAAGACTTCATTCAGCTTCTAAATTTATTAACTTAATTTAGAAATTCTATTACACACAAAAGACCTGCGTTAAGCAGGTCTTTTTTTTGCTTACCATTCTTTGAACGTTAAATCGCTCTTAATAATTTATTTTTTTTCTAAACTTTTTGAAGGGAACATAAAAAAGAAGAAAATAACATTGGAACATCTGCTTTTGAGAGCATGTATATGCCAACTTTACCTAATAGGCTATGGCTAGCTCTATTGAGAAAAGAGATACTTATTATTCAAATGACCTAAAAGAAGGAAGCATTCTTTTCACAAGAGACGCAGTCTTGAATATAAAAAAATTTATTGCAGAAAAATCATGTCCTAATATTTTTTAAATATTCCCTAAAAATCTGTATTAATACACGGAAAGATAGTTTCAATAATCGCTCCACCATCCTTATGATTAAAAGCCTTTATAAAACCTTTATTGTTATTTATTATTTTTTTTGTTATAGAAAGACCTAAACCACTACCAGTTTTCTTAAATTTAGTCCTTGATGGATCTCCACGATAAAAACGAGAAAAAATATCATTTAATTCATTTTCCTCTAATCCAATACCTTTATCCCTAACTCTTATAACAACAGAGCTATCTCTCTTAAAAATTTCAATTTGTATTTCCTCATTTGTTGGGGAGTAACGTAGAGAATTATCAAAAATGTTTATAAACGCTCTCTTTAAATTTTCAATATCACCAGAAATATAATATTTAGTTGGTATAAATAAATTTATTTTTATATCTTTTTTTTCTGCAAGCGGTTTTAAGGTTTGCCAAGATTCCATAACCAAATCTGAAATAGATATTTTTTTGTTTTTATTAAAAGATTCGCTACTTTCTAACTTGGAAAGTTCTAAAGTCTCTTCGACCATTTTTCTTAGTCTTTTAGATTCTTTCTTAAGCCTTTTAATAAGATACCTATCCTTTTTTGATATTACTGCTTCCAGTCTTTCCCCAATCAAAATAAGAGATGTAAGAGGGGTTTTCAGTTCATGAGAAACATCATTAATTAATTGATTTTGTCGTTTTTTTATGGATTCAATTGATAATTTACTTTCCAACAATATTAAATAATTCTTTTTACTTCCTCTAATAATATTTGCCCAAATAGGTTCTCCTGAAATGGTGAAGTCAAGGCTGATTGGAAAATCTTTTTTTCTAGAGTAAAGAATTTTATTCCTCAGTACTTCAAGCTCATTAATATCATTAATTGCTTTTCCAATGACATCTCTATATTTAATGAATCTAATAAGAGATAAAGCCTTTTTATTAATAAATTTTATTGTTAGATCTGATGATAAGATTATCCATCCTTGAGATGAATAATCTAACCAAGATAAAAGTTGCTGTGGTTTAACTTTATCAAATGGAAAATCAAAAATTTGTTGGTTCTTATTTTTAGTTAATTCAATATTTTTATTATTTTTTGAAAATCCTTTAACCTTGATTTTCCATTTCTCATAAATGAAAGTTAATACTTCTTGTAGTGTTTTCATTTTCATCCAAACTTATATCCAAAACCTCTTACAGTTTTAAGAAACTTTGGAGCTGAGGGATCTTCTTCTAATTTCTCTCTGAGCCACCTAACATGGACATCTACAGTTTTAGTATCACCAATAAAGTCAATTTCCCATATTTTTTCCAGAATTAAATCTCTTGACCATACCCTTTTTGGATTTTTCATAAATAACTCTAATAATTTAAATTCTTTTGGTGATAATGTTATTTCCCTATCAAAAGAAGTTACCCTACATTCTTCTAAAAACATTTTTATGTGATTAAATTCGATAATTGTCTCTGTTTTTTCTATATTTTTTTTGTTACGTTTAGATCTTCTTATTAATGCTCTTGATCTGGCAATTAATTCATTTAAACCAAAAGGTTTTGTTAAATAATCATCAGCACCAACCTCTAATCCAAGAACCCGGTCTGATTCATTATCTTTGGCACTCAAAATTAATATGGGCGTATAATTTTCTTCATTTCTTATTTTTCTGCATAACTCTAATCCATTTAACCCTGGTAACATTAAATCGAGAATTATAAGGTCAACATCATTTTTAGTATTTTCGCTAATAAAATCTGAAGCACTTAAACCGTCTTTAAAAGTTAAAACTTCAAAACCTTCGCCTTTCAATGATTCACTAACTGTCAGCCTAATACTCTTATCATCCTCTACAAGAAGAATTTTTGAGCCCTGCAAACTTTTATGATCTTTAATAGTCATTTGAAAACCCAACAAATTAATTTTATATAATCAAATTTATTTGATGTAATTATTTCATATTTAATTTACATTGAATTATTATTTTTTTCATTAAATCTTATTTCCTTTTTAATTTTCCCTTAAACCCTTTTATCTAAATTTAGATTGTCTCTTTAATCTTCCTCACACATAATTTTAAAGAGACAAATTTATTGAATTTAATAATAGATATTAAAACTAATATCCCATCGAAGCGTAATAATAATCGTCATCTTCATCTATATTCGTCACAACCCATTCTGGTGGAAAGTCACCAATTTTTACGTATTGATAAAGCTTATCAACATCTGGATCGTAATAAGTATCATTAATTTTTGGATCTTTGATTACTTTGCTTGGATGCATAATAAAAAATATTTCTACTCTTTTTTTATAGATTATTTAGTTTAAAGCATCTTTAAATCTCATTTAAATATTTTCATTTGATCTAGTTGACCCAAGACTAATTTAACTTGTAATTAGTCATGATTGTTTTAATTACCGATTTTTTCGGATCTTTATTTGGATAACAATTAACAATTTTATATTTACCACCTTTTCTATCTGTCTCAACAAGAGTAAATTGAACAAATTTTTCTTTTTCAACATTTGAAAAATCCTTTACTTCTATTTTGATTATTTCTTCATTTTTACTTTCAATTATTCTGGATTTACCTCCACAAAGACGAACAGCCGTTTCTTTAGTTACATAAAATAATTTTTTTTTATCATTAATGGATGATTTACCTTTCGTAATCGAAATTTCATCTTTTGTAATGGATAATTCTTCTTGGGTAATGGATAATTCATCTTTTGTACTGCAAGAAGTAAGAATAAAAATAAATACAGCCAGTAGCTTTTTCATATTTTTTTTAAATGATAAATTCACTTGTAATTGCTTTTAATTGTTTTTTATTTAGTTGGGTAAGATAGCTATGAATTTCTTTTCTACATAATCTGTCTTCAACTCTTTTACTTTCAAGAATTGAAAATGTAATGAAGTTAATAAGTTGATTTTTGTTCATGTTTATCTTATAGGTCTCTATTGTTAACTTTGAATTAAATTCTTATTAAATAAACTTTGACTATTAGAAAAATATTTAGTTTAGAAATTTAGAAGTTTTTTAAACAAATTTATTTTCTGCTTAATAACTTCTTAATCAAATAATCTTAAATTCTAGGAAGTCTCCTATATTTTTACCCCTTGAATATTGAAGACATTAAATAAAAAAGAATAATAAGATAATGACTTCAAAAAATTCAACTTCACCCAAAAGCTCTAATCAAGAAAAAGAGATAGGACATATCAAATATTCTTATGAAGAAAGTTTTAAAAGAGAAAATATATCTCTTTTGGATGATTCGGTATTAATCAAAAATTATAATGATTCTCTTAAATCGCCTCAATCTAGGAGATTTTACAAAACATTAGATAATGAAGACTATCATGACACAATCATGGTCCAAAATATTTTACCTCTAGATAAACTTTCTATTTAGAATTATTTTATTAAAAACTATTTTTAAAGATTTTTTATAGAGTACGGTAATTTAGTAAGAATCACTCTCGCCATGATAATTATTGAATGTTATTTTTATTTTACGTTCATCCAATATTTATATAACTGGACGCATGACATGGGAATAGGGAACGGGATTCTCATTAACTGCATAAGACCATGAATAACCTCTTACAAATAAGAGACAAAATCAAAAGAGCAAATAGGCTTCATCAAGCACAGCTCTTAGCAACAAAAAATGGAGAAGTAACTCCATATAGACAATCAGTCTTTGAAGTAAGAATCAAACAAGCACAAAAAGACATGCAATTGAGTGACTCAATAGATTAAATTCTTATTTGTAACTGATTAAAAAGAGAGGAGTTTAGTTTATTTAAACCCTCTTTTTTTTATCCAAATCTAATTTGTATCAGCTATATTCTTAAAGAAATCACAATAAGTCATCAATTCTGATTCGGTGGGAAGGGAAGGAAGTGGAAGAGCTTTCTTATTAGTGAAGTAATCACAATTAGGACTAACTCTTTTTAAGTTGTTTTCTAATTGGTCGAACTGAGCATCAGAAATTAGAGCATTACCATTACGATAATTTTCGTCATACCAATTAATTCTTTCTTCTAGATAAGTGCTCATTATCCGACCCTATCAAATACTTTGGTTAGATTTTTATTTTGGAATCTAGCGTAAGATTTCAAGTTTGTATCGGGGTCATGTCCCATTGCTTCCGCAATTTGAGTTAGTGATCTCATAGTTCCATCATCTTGCGGTCTAGTGTGAGCAACATAAGCATATCTATGGCGGAAACTATATGGAGTTAACTCAAGACCTTCTGATTGAGCTTCATGGCATAAAACTTCCCAACAGCCACTAACACTTCTTCTTCTTAAATACTGACCAAGGTTCTGCCCTCCTTTTCCTTTTGGTATTTCTGGTAATTTTTCTCCCGCTGCTAATCTTCCGATTAATCCTTCTGACCAATCAAAAGGAGTTCCATCTAAATCTAGAACCTTTAAACCTAATAATTGTCTTTCTCTAACCCTAGAATTTTGCTTCTGATAAGTACACCAAAGTTCTGGTTTTTTACTATGTTTGTTTCTTATTACCAAATGTCTAAGCTCTTCTGGTCTTAGACCAAATACTGCACACAGTTGGACAGCAAACTTCCATTTTTGTGCTTGCTCATTATCTGGGTTAAAGTCAAAAGCTTCCACCAATCTATTGATTTGAAAATCAGTTAATGGATAACCTATTCTCTTATTTGTTTTGACTTGGTTATTGCTCAACCTTTCTTCCATAGAAAGTTCTGGAGGAAGCCAATAAGATGGGAAGTCTTCCTCCCTAACGCAATAATTTAGAAACTTATTTAGAGAAATTCTCATGTGTCTTCTCATTTGAGTTCCAAATTGCCAACCAATTAATTTTTTATATTGGCCATGCTTATATTCATTAAGAACTTTCTTACATAAAGTCTTTGCATTTTCTGGTTTGTGTTTGGTTCGATTCATATATTCCATAACTCCTTCTAAAACAGGCAAGTGCTTTTTCTTCCAAGTAGCTTCTCCAATAGCGAAAGAGTTTGCTTTTCTGTAATTAACTAAAGCTCTTTCCCAATCAAGTTGGATTTCTGTAGAAGTTTGCTTAGTTAATTTGAAAGCAGTTTTTAAAGGTATTTTCTTATTGCTTTCCAAATATGCTTCCGCACCAATCCTTATAAAGTCAAAAGCATCTGGCCATTGATCTTTCTGCCATGCAAAAGGAAGGTTTATTGATGAGAATCCTTCTTTCTTATTTCCTACTAAAAGACGCATATTTCCTCTATCGTTTGAAACTTGCCAACCAGAACCAATCTTGCTCTTAATAGCGTATCTAAACTCTTTAACCCAACTTTCTGTTGCAGACATAAAACAACCTAGTGCTGTCCTATTTTCTACGGAAATCCGTGGAATTACAACCTATAAATGCAAAAGTGTGCAGTCTCGTGCAGTCTTATTCATAGTATGACTTCAGTTATAGCATAGATACCTTTGTCTCACTAGAGGGGACTTAGTGCTTTGGGAGCACTAGGTCGCAGGTTCGAATCCTGTCGCCCCGACCATTTTAAAACCAAGTCATACTAGCGAGTTACCCAGACTCGCTTTTTTATTGGGAAAATCTGTCCGTTAAGATTGCGGACAAATTGCGGACAAATTTTAAATTCTTTTCAACTTAGATAAAAAAGTCAAAATTGCTTTAACTTCTTGATTTCTTAAAACATAACTCCTTTTCAGCATCAGTTATTAAACTCTTTGGTAAATGATTTGCAGCGAATAACCATGTACCCTCTTCTTCCCATAATGAATAAATATAATCAAACTCGTTTTCCAAATCCTTTAATTCCATCAATCGAACCTCATCTCGACCACCCCACTTAAAATCATTTTGTATTTCATCTGGACAGTCCCAAAATTGCACAGTTTTATATAAAAGAACTTGCTCTACAAAGTATGCGGCTTCTCGAGAGGGGAATACCTGCTCTAGCAGTAAATTTTTGTACCATCTTTTCTTACCTCTTTCAATAACATCGAATGTAATTCCAGGTTTCAGATAATTAGGATAATTGTTTAAATCAAAAATATAAAAACTAGTATCTTTTTTAAATTCATACAAACCAGTTTGATTTAAAGCATGCTGAATAGAATCTCCAAGATTTCCTTGATCTCTTACTTCATAATTATTTCTTCGTAGAGTCCTGAAAATCGTTGATGCTTCAATTCCATACTCTTTTTCAAGAATTGCAGTTGGTTTTCCTAACTTATATTTTTCACAAAGTTCGATTTCAATATTTGCCTTTAAACCATGACTCCACTTTTGTTCTTCTTGAGTTCTAGTTTTTACTCCCTCTTTCTCAAATAAAAAGAATAGTGCTGAATTTGAACAATTAAATTTATTTGATAAATATTCCAAAGATTTCCCCTCTTGATATAGCTTTATAATTTCTTTTCTATCATCAATATTTATTGCTCTATTTGCTTCTTCAGAAGTTCTTAATTTAACGTTTTGGTGTTTTAGGATAGTATTTGTTTTCTCGCGAGTAATTTCGTATTTTTTAGCTATTTGATAAACAGACAATCCATTCTTGTAATCATCGCTAATTTTTCGATATTGAGGTTCTAAAGTCAAATCTCTTTGGGTTCCTCTTATCTCAATATTATTTTCTTTAAGTACTCTTGTAATAGCTGAACTTTTTACACCTAACGAATCAGCAATTTTGTTTGAACTTTCACCATTTTTATATCTTTCACAAATAATATCTTTAGACTCCTCCTTAATCATATTTTTTGCTTCTTCGTAGGTTCTTAGTTTTATGTTTCTCTTGATGAGGAAAATTCTTAATACAAAATTGTGAATTTTATAGTCTTTAGATATTCTCTTTTGAGACTTCCCTGATTTGTATTCATTACATATCTTTAATTGAATATCTTCTGAAGTTTCATTTATAAACTTATTCGCAGCACTTTCATATATTTCCTCTTGTTTTTTTATTTCTTCTTCTGATTTTTGCTTAATCTCTTTTTTTGTAAAAGAATTTTTTCTTTTAAGTGTATTTCTTATAGTCCCATCACTAACTTTATATAACCTGGCAATAGAAGCTCTGGTTTCTCCATTTTTTGATCTTTCAACAACATCATCTTCCTCTAAATTTGATAGTGATTTGCGATCATTTACTGTTGTTTTGACTTTTAAAATATTTCTTATAGTTTCACCGCTTTTATAACCCATAGCTTCTGCAATTTTTTTATAAGTCAATCCTCCTTCTCTTAATTTTTTTGCTTTTATAAATTCATCTTCTGATTTATTTCGATCTTTTTTTGTTGCTTCGCCTACTCTTTCTAGTCCACAAGTGGGACAACCCCTATAAGGTTTATAAATGAGTGCTCTTGGTTGAGCGGGCCAAAATCCATGATTAATTACTTTGCATCCAACTTGAACAGTTTGAGATGAGGTTTTGTATTGAACTCTTGAAAAATCATATAAATCTCCCCAAATACTTTTACATCTTTTAAGAAATTCTGTTTGAGTTAATTTACGTCCCATATTATTAAGATGAATTTAATAAATTGCGGACAAATTGCGGACAAATATATCTTAGTTTGACATGACAAACTCCGCAAAATTAAACGAAAATATAATAATAGCTTTAAAACCTAGTGCTGCACTTGTTCTGTGCGGTGCTTTGGGAGCACTAGGTCGCAGGTTCGAATCCTGTCGCCCCGACTCTTAAAAACCAAGTTATACTAGTGAGTTACCCAGACTCACTTTTTTATTGTCTGCAATCTCAAATGAGAAAAGGGATCTCTAGGGGGATCTAAAATGTTTAAACTTTCTCAAATGATACGTACTAAATAGATAAACCTTAAAAATATTTATTATGCAAAAATCGATAAAATGCTAATTTAAATAAGTTATAGAAATTTAAATAAGTTATAGAAAAGATATGTTTAGAGTATTTTTTTCCTCTTTAATAATTTTATTTTTTCTTGATTTTGATCCTATTAAATCAGTAGAAAATAAAGTATCTATTAAAATCTATAAAAACAACCGTTGTCTTATTTCAAATGGCATCCCAGACCATCAACCAGGTGAATTCCCAAACAAAGGCAACCCTCATAGTATTGCTGAACAAAATATCTATCTATGTGTCCCAATAAAGGGCTCATTTTCAGGCAAAATTACTCCTATTACAAGTACCATGGGTTTCGCACTTAATGGTATTCTTTATCGTCCGAATACAGCTGGATATTGGGACCCATCGTCTAAAAGAGGTCATAGTAGAAATGGAAACAAAAATTGGAGATTGAATATTTTTGGAACAAAAGGCAAATTAGGGTTAGATAATAACAATGCTCATGTAGGTCCTAACGGTTTGTACCATTATCATGGTATTGCAAAGAGTCTTTTAAATAATCAAAAAGGTTCTTTGATTGGATATGCTGGTGACGGTTTTGAGATTCATTATGTTGGGAATAAAGTAAGTTCCTCTTGGAAACTTAAAAAAGGTCTGAGAATAAATGGACCAGGAGGTAAATATGATGGAACATATAATGAAGATTATGAGTTTGTCAAAGATTCAGGTAATCTTGATGAATGTAATGGTGGATTTCGAAATTCAAAATATATTTATTACCTCACTGATGAATACCCTTTCGTACCTAGATGCTTAAAAGGTAATGTTAGTAAAGATTTCAATAACAGAAGAAACTGAAATTTATAAAATTAACTTAAGAATCACTAGGTTGTGAAGGGGGATCTCTAGGGGGATCTAGAACGTTTAAAAATGTTTATAGATGTTTAAAGAATATGTAATCCTAAGACTCAAACTTGTTCCACTATCCACATTTAATTAAAGCTATAACTATAGTCTCAAGTATTTCTCAAAAACTTATCCCAGTGCTTTGGGAGCACTAGGTCGCAGGTTCGGATCCTGTCGCCCCGACTTTAATAATCCAAGTCATAGACAGGTTTCCCAGCCTGTCTTTTTTATTGGATAATTGTCTCATATTGAGAAAGGGGATCTGTAGGGGGATCCAGAGTCTTCGAAGATCTACTCTAAGTGCCTATTTTTCAATATCGGAAAATGAGAAAACGGTAAAATTTTAAAAGAAAAAATATTTACTTTTTTGACATCCTTTTTTTATCCAAGAAAGTTTCAATTATTTGTTTGAGAGTTCCTACTCCAACAAATATAAATATTATTATCCCAAAACTTCCCCAAAATAGTTCCGTACTAGAAAGCTCGTATTTAGGTAAAGGGTCAGGTAATTCTCCCGATGTTTGGAAATAAGATATATCTTCTTTACTAAGATTGTAATAAGTATCATTTTCTGCAGCTAAGACATAACTATCAACTTTTATATTTATTGGCGCAAAAACATTTTGGGTAACAATTTTTGCTGCAAAACAAACCTCAATATTTCCTTCTTGTGCATCAATCTTAAATTTTTCTATCCCATCAAGACACTTTAATTGTTCTGACTTGCCAAATCTAGCCATTTACATAAAAAATTTTTCTTATTGAAGCATTAAAAGAATGATTTCACAAAAATTATTACTTTATGTAAAACCAAAAAAAATTATTCTCAAAGGGGCTTTACAGTTAGTCATAAAAAGTTTAAAAATATTTAGCTAAACGTAATAGCCTTAAACAATAGAAATTTAAAAATTAATCATGGAATTATTTATAGCTTTAGGATTACCCATAGTTTTGTTAGTTGGATTAACACTTCTTTTTATGTCAGATGGTATTCCAAGTTGGGTTCAAAATTCAAGAAGAAATAGCTCAACTCTATGGAATTTCGGCATTATTGCCATGAGCACCATGACAGTAATAATTTACCTGGCTAAAAGATAAAACTCTAACCTAATAGGTTAAAGCAAAGGGGGATCTTTAGGGGGATCTAGAACCTATTAAGACCTTATAAAATCTTCAAAGAATCCCTACAATGAGACTCAAAATCGTTCCGCCATCTTCAAATAATCAATTCTATAACTATGATTTCAAGAAAATTGTCTTTGATAGTTCGAGTCCTTTGGGAGCACTAGGTCGCAGGTTCGAATCCTGTCGCCCCGACTCAATCAAATCTAAGTTGTACTAGAGAGTTTCCCAGACTCTCTTTTTTATTGGCAACTATAAGAAAAATAAGACTTAGCGATTATATAGCGATTATTTGCTATACCTTGCATAACCTTGCCAACTTAATCGCTCATACTAGTGCAAGTAGTAAGCGTTTCATAAAAAAACAGCTAATGAAAATAGTTTTTATTTAGGATATTAAAATAAATTTTAGGGAGGATTAAATGTCTATCATTACCGACAATACAGTGTTAGTACATATTTACAGCGGTTTAGAATCCAAAAATAAAATAACTTTAGGTTTATTGGTTGCCCTTACTGCAGAAAAAAACGATCATAAAGTAACACTTTTTCTAGCAGGAGACGGAGTACAAATATTAAATTGCAAAAAAGCTGGTGAAATAGTTGGTCAAGGTACTGGAGATTTATACGAACATCTTCAAAATTTAAAGAAATCAAAAATTACCATATATGTCTCAGGAATGTCTGCAAAATCTAGGGGTTACGATGAAAAGCTTCTAGATGGATACACTGCAGAGTTTGTTATGCCAGATGTTCTAGTTGAAGAATCAATTAAAGCGGATAGCGTACTTTGCTATTAATGAAGAGGGTTTTATCCCTCTATCTTAGATCGACTATCAATTATTTTCTTAAAGATCTTATGTTGGTATAGATCAAGTATCCCAAAAATACAATCATTATTAGTTTGTATATAGTGTCATAACTCATCTTATAAAGTAAATAATTCCTCCAACAAAGGTACTTCCTACAAGTAGCAAAACCATCAAGAGAGCAATTAATTTAGGTAAACTTCCAATCATTTTTTAGACGTCATTTTGAATGTTAAATACGCAAAGCCACCAAGTAATAACAAACTAACAACCGCATAAGTAATAGCAATGCCGTACATATTCTGACTATTTATTACTTGCTAATCCCACAGAGACAGATCTGAATCTCCTGTTGATCTTTGCATCCAATGAATTTTCCAAATCCCATTAATCTTTTTGAAGATAGAAGTCACGGTTGGTAAATCATCATTAGGAGTTCCTTTGTAAGAGAATTTTGCCCCAAGAGTAAAAACACACATTGCTACATCGTCAGAGAGAAATTCAAACTTATGAATTTTTGTAATTTCTGCTTTTTCCTGAACAACATCGCCAGAACTCATCATTTCCTCGAATCCCTTTGCACTTATTGGATTCCCGCTAGGTCTGATAAGTAAAAAATCTGCAGTGGCATTATTTACAAAAAATGAGCCCATTTTCTGCGGTGTTGCCAACTCATACAACATCGATTCAATTGTTTCTCTATCTGTCATAAAAAAAGAGGGTTTTATCCCTCTATGTTAGATCGACTGTCAATCAGAACCACCATAAATTGATGAGAACTAGTGCCTACGGAGCACTAGGTTGAAGCTTAGCGATTATTTAGGATTATTTGCACATCTTTGTCAGACATTGCTGCAGATTGGAGCAATATTGAGACTCATATTAATTCTAGTAATACCAACTAATAAGCTATAGCCTCACTTCGTTCTCATGGGTACTGTCGCAAATTGCGCACTGGGTGATTTGGGAGCACTAGGTCGCAGGTTCGAATCCTGTCGCCCCGATCAGTTATAGCAGTAAGTCTCAGCTAATAATATATTTACCCTAAAAAGTAGAGTGCCCAAAAAGTGCCCAAAATCAATTTTTTTTTTGAAATATTCATTAAAGTGAAGTTTTTTTATTGCAAACTACACACTCCTCTTAAACCTCACTTTTCTTCTGAACTTATGTCAGGATTATTCCAAAAAGGAACTCAATTAAATTGAGAGTTTAGAAGTTAAGTTAATATCATATGCAGCTTTTATGGAAATGATAAAGACTAAATCAAATCATAGTTAATAATCTCACAACAAATTTTCCAATAAATTTATTAGTTTAATATCTAAGAGAACCTACAAGAAGTTAATCCTGATATGCATTTTTTGTATTATTGTCTAGGATAATTAGATACGTATACATAGCTTCACAATGAAGACAAAACTCTATCTTTTGTTATTTCCTTTGACATTGCTTTCCTCTATTAATCCTTTATTTGCAAAATGTGACGAGGACAATTGGTATAAATATGGCTTCCATGTAGGCATTTTAGTACAGACTTGTGATCTAGCGACGGCAAAATTAATAACTACAAAAGAAGCAAGGGATGAATTGGAATTTGTTTTTGATGGCGCTAAAGAGGATCTTCTTAGGGATGATTATAAGTCTTTCACAGAATTTGCATATGAAGATTTGAAGGATTGCACCAAATTTCTTCCATAAGTTTTTAATTATTTTTCTGTGCCCATAAAGTGCCCAAGACTTTAACTAAAAAACTTGATAAATTTTTACACTATTTAGATAAGATCTTTTGCCACAAATTAATTCTCAAAAAGCTTCTATATAAAGCCGGTGCTTTGGGAGCACTAGGTCGCAGGTTAGAATCCTGTCGCCCCGACTCTTAAAAACCAAGTCATACTAGCGAGTTTCCCATACTCGCTTTTTTATTGTTTATTGTCTCATACCCCCAAAGGGGAGCTGTAGGGGGAGCCAGAATCTTCGAAGATCCCCCCTTGGTGCTTAATTTCAATCTGACTAAGTAGTGCAATTAGTCTGCGATTCATTTAATTATTGGAATCACTTTTCAAATCGAGAACGAATAGATG
The DNA here is from genome assembly GCF_017696175.1 of Prochlorococcus marinus XMU1404. Lineage (NCBI taxonomy): Bacteria > Bacillati > Cyanobacteriota > Cyanophyceae > Synechococcales > Prochlorococcaceae > Prochlorococcus > Prochlorococcus marinus. The sequence continues at coordinate 25,608 of NZ_JAAORE010000003.1, forward strand.
TTGTCTTTCAAGATTATCGAAATGAATTCTGGTTATTTTTTTTTAGGATTACTTCTGGCAACATTCGTCTGGCAAATAGTTGCTCAATCTTTAGGTCCAGTTGTTGGAGGTTGGCTTTACGGTTTTCAAGTAGCGAACTTAGAAAAGTCGGGACATGCATTTAGCAGTGAGTCACAATTTCTAGAATGGAGAGATAAAGCTATTGCAAGTTCTATGAATTGGGGTCTTATATTCCTTGCTGTTCTATGCGGTGGTTTAGCCGGAGCTTTTGGTTTTCCTCTTATTGGCTTTAGCAGGAGTGTTAACCCATGGAGTTGGGCGCGAATGATTGCGCTATGTGGCTCTAGCTGGCTAGTTCTCTCAATCGTCTATCCAGGAATGTTCTAAAGCATTTGTTAATTATGACCAACATACATTTGGTTTTTTCATATTTCATCTTGCACAGCAAATTAATTCACCAATCAATGGGTCTCCAATCACCATCAAACTGGAAAGCTGCCCATACATATGAATGCCTCCAGCCTGGTACCTGTAATTTCTAAACTCTTTTTGCGTTTTCAAGACTGCTTTGCGACATAAGCACTCGGGCGTAAGGGGGAGCTTTAGGGGGAGCTAGAGCCTATTAACAACCTATATAATCTTCGGAGATATACTTTCATTTAGTCTCAGACTCTTGTCATTATCTTTAAATAATTAAACCTATAACTAGGATTTCAAGGAAATCTCATTTGATAGATCGAGTCCTTTGGGAGCACTAGGTCGCAGGTTCGGATCCTGTCGCTCCGACTCTAATAATCGAAGTCATAGAAAGGTTCCCCAGCCTTTCTTTTTTATTGGTTGAAATATGACATATTTTTATTTATGTCATAATTATGTCATATGCTTGTGTTTGCTTATTTATTCGCAGATATTCCTAGTTATTCCTAATAAATTTTTCAAGAATACATAATTTAATAAATAGTTTATTTAATAAATAGTTTGCTTAAGGTCGAGGCGTGATACTAAAAGGGGTTTTGGTGCAGCTTTACCCCTCTTTTTTTGTCCAAACTTCCTCCGTTCTTCGCCAACCTTGAGCAATTAATTTTTTCCATTCTTCTCTAGCTGCTTCTGTCTTTAATTCTTCTCTAGTTGTCATAACAGGTGGCTCTTTACCCCATGTAGAATTAACCTTCCCAGAATCAATAAACATATATTTAAAAAATTGGTCTTTATTGTTTGTATTTTCGATAAACCTTTTTACTCTTGATCTATTTGAATTAACCAACCAGTAAGACCTAGCCATTAATTAAGTGGTGCAAGTAGTAATCGTTTCATTTATTTAATCCCATTATTATGAGATTTGTTTTCTTTGTACTTGCCCAGCGTTTCTTAGTTAGCTCTTGATATTCAAGACTATTGTAAGCATCTATCGCAGCTTGCTTTGAGGGGAATGAAATAACAACTGATAGTTTTCCACCTCTACCTTCAACAATTTGAGGATCAGAATCTTTCATAACTAAAGATCCTCCTACTGACTTAAGCCAAGGTTTAAATTCTTGAACATATTCTTTAAAAGCTGCTGGTTTTTTAACTGTGGTAGTTAACAGCCAAAAGCCTGAAGCATTAACAGCAGTGGGCAAAGCAAAAGCAGCCAATAAAGGTATTAATAATTTACGCATTAAAAAAGAGGGTTTTATCCCTCTATGTTAGATCGACTGTCAATCAATTAGTAATTAATTAATTTTTTATTTTCATCTCTTTTATTTATTCTTAACCCAATAAACAGCATCCATATAACTGCAAAGACAATTGGTAAGAAAACGATAGCAAGTTTCATCATTTTTTTAAAAGTGTTATTTGCTGAAAATAATAACCTTTAAATAAAAAAATAAGGATAGGTACTTTATCTAAAAAAAGTAGCTAATTGCTCCATAGTTTAGATCGACTGTCAATCAAAGAAATTATGTCATATGAGGGTTTATTTGTCTGGAGAAATAACGCACTAATGAGCAAGATATTAGATATGGCTCGAAAACGTAGTGCTGGCATATGGGTGTCGAGTTCTTTGGGAGCACTAGGTCGCAGGTTCGAATCCTGTTGCCTCGACTCAATCAAATTCAATTCATACTAGCGAGTTTCCCATACTCGCTTTTTTATTTCTCATTTGTCTTAAATCTCTCCGCGCGAGGAATGGGCGAGGATTTGTATAGCTTTGAATAATTTTAGAGGTTAGCTCGCCCGTTATTACTGATATTTTTTTAGTAATCGGTTATAAATGACCAACAATACTATTACCCCAACTATTCCATAAATTGCATGGTATGGGTCGTGATGATTCTGCCAAAGCTCCTTTAAAAATTCCTTCAATACTTCATAGTCATTGCCCAATGAGAATAACACCCATAAGATTTTTTCTAATTAATTTGCATAATTACTTACAACTGTTATTTTTAGTGGGCTTCAATAAATTCAAATGCAAGATCAAAAAATTGAAAAGATAGCAGCAGTTGCAGTAAACATAACTAAGGTGCTGGTAATAATTTATCTTGGCTTCGTAGAAGTATTTAAAATTGGAAAATTACTTAGAGAGAAGTTAGATTCTGAATTTGATATTTCTCGAAAATGGGCTTCACAAAATTATTCAATTCTAAAAAAAAGACTAGCGGAACAAAGAGTAGCGGGTGTTAAAGAGAATTAGTAAGCCTTTCATTTAGGGATTAAAGTCTCTACATTTTGATCTTTCGTTTTCATAATCTTTGATGGCAGTATCCCATTCTGATAAATCTGCTTCTTTCCCAGAAATATACAATTCCATTTGTTTCGAATAGTTCGCTGATTCAATCCGACTATTGAATGAGGCATTGCAAAAAATTATACTTCCAAATTTTTCATAATCCGTATAATCTCTTTTTGCAGCAAATTCTGCATTTGCCCTTTTCTTATTTAATTCTTTATATTTCAAATCCTCAATACTAGGTTTTGAAAAAAGTATAGATGGTTTCTTCTGTACATTTAGATATGCAATAAGGCAAACACCAATAAGAACGACGGCAAATAATCTAATTAACCAAGTGTTAGTTTTATCCATTTAATAAAGCGGTACAAAATCGCCAAGTAATAAGTACTAATTGTTTCTATTGAACTTATTGTGTTTTTTATTATTGGGTCCCTTTCTTTTCTCAGCCTCATTAACCCTTATCTCTCTTCCCATCCATTCAACATCTTGAAGATCATCAATAGCTTTTTTTTCAGAATTATGATCATTTAAATCTACAAAAGCAATACCTCTTTTTCTTCCTGTTTCTCTATCAAGAGGTAAATAACATTTCTTTACTACTCCATAATTACTAAAAAGTTGCTCAAGATCTTCAACCTCAGTTTCCCAAGATAAATTCCCAATAAAAATAGTCATTTCTTTAATTTTTGAAGGTACAAATAGTTGCTTTGGACTAGTGAAGTTATCTCCAATCAAATGCTTCCATTATTCTTACTCTAACTCTTTATTCGCTATGTAACGAGTAGAAAAACTTACATATACATTACAAACCCATTGCTCTTCTTAGCTTTGCAGCTTCATCTAAACCTTCCATAACTGTAAACATGGAATTTTCAGTTGCTTCTTTTCTTAGCTTTGAAAGCTCTTTATATTCTTCAGATTCATAAGCTTCAACGGCTGCCCTCATTGATGGGAATTCACAAATAATGGCTAAATTGACATCCTCGGTCCTTTCCTTCCCTTGAGGCTCTGTATCTTTTGCAAAGACTTGGCCTCCAACCTCTTTCAGCCATGGACCAACTTTAGTTACATATTCATCAAATAAGTCCTGATTAATTATTTTTGCCGTTGATATCCAGTAACCTTTAGCCCCTTTTTTATCCATTTATTTATATCAGTATTCCAATTAGATTACATCATCTCGTATTGATCAAATTTTGTTTTTAACTTTGCAGCTTTATGAATTAATCCAACTGCCTCTTTTCTTCCAGTAGCTTTTTGAGCCTTGCGCATTAAGTCGGCATATTTTTTGTTTAGTTTTTTCATTAGTTTACTTTTTAGTTTTACATACACAGGCTAAATAAGTGTTTGTCATTCTTGCATTTGATCTTTGGGATAGATCAACACAATTTGCTTATCAGAAAGTATTTGACGCTTGCAGGTGGGATTCTTTTTCAAAAATTCTTTAGCTGGTCAATATTGCTTAGTCTTATCTCTACCTGAGATTAATTAACAATAACACAAGAACAAAAATAGATCTTTGAAAGATGCTTAATTGAAAGGGAAAGTATTCTTAGTAGGAGATATAAAAAGCGCTTCAAAAACAATTCCAGTCAAAGCAATAGGCAATATCCAAATAGCGATAAACCTATGATCAAAAAATCTTAAATGGTCTTCTCCTTTAAAAACACTTTTTAAAGAGGTGTACAAAGTTTCTGGTCTTTTATAGGAAGGGCCATTTTTAATTGGAGAATATGGTTTTATAAATGCAGAAGAAGCTGAGAATTTTGCAATTTTTCTAATTAAATAAATAGGTAATACCCAAAGGGCTAAATATCTTCCACCTAACCACTGTCTCGCATTAGGGAGAGCATATTCTTTAATAGATTTATTCTCTGGCATTCCAGATTCCAAATTCTTGTAGATATTTTCTAATGAGGATACTTTTTGTGATTCATTGATCATTTGTTTTTAAGAAAAAATTAACCTTAAAATAAAAATATTCCTAACTACTAAAATAACTAAAACGTAGTTAAGAATATTTTCGTTGGCTAGGTTCATAAAGACGGAATCTATACCGTTGCAGATTCGCCAAATATCTACATATTCTTTATAAAGAAAAAACTCTTTTTTAAAAAGTAAATAATATACATAACCATGAATAAAATTTAATGACTAGATTTCTGTAGAAAATTAACTTTAATATTCCTGACTAATAAAAATTATTTAAACCTCATTTTCTAAGATTGCGAAAAAGAAAATGAGGCCAAAGGGAGGTTCTCATTACGAACCGCTTTATCAAAGGTAGCGGTTAGTAGATTGCCCTAATATCTACTTACATATTTATATAATGAGATTTAAAATAGAGGAAGATTAATTTTATACAAATAAGTGTTTAATATTTTATGTAATTATTGTTTAGGAAAAACTAATCAATGCATTAACTATAGTTATTGAAAGATAAAAAAATGCATAAAGAGAAACTGCAAAAAATAAATACTGTTCTATGGGAATCATGACAAGGTATTAATTAAGGGGTAAGAAAAATTTGATTAATTTTTTGTTAAAAAGATATTCTCTAAAATATAACTTTGTTCTATTGATTCATTTTTAAGAGAAATATTTTTTGGCAAATTATTATTCGAAGAATTAAAAGCACCCCATTTTTTTAGCCCAAATAAGGTATAAAAAAATGCAATTAAAAATGGTGCTCCAACAATTAAAAATCTAATGTCCATCAAAATTTCCTATTAATAAGATTTAAACTGCATTGCCAATATTGCTCCAAGGAAGAAAACAGTTGGAATCCCTAGGGCATTAACTGCTGCGGTTCTTACAGTAAATACTGGATAACCTTCTGCTGGTCTGCCAACATCAGGAATTAATGCTGAATCTTCCCATACTTGATAATTTTTAAAAGGAGTTACTCCCTTCTTTGGTAATCCTAGTGGCGTTAATCTAAATACATCCCACCTACCTAACCAAAAGACTGTAAATATCCATGAGAATATTATTGGTGTAATAACAAGTAAAATCCTGAAATCCATTTCTAAAAAGTAATATTTAATTTGATTATTATTTTGTCTTTTTTAGTTAAATAAATGATTTGATCATTAACTTATATTTAAAGAAAAACCCCTAATAACGTTGTTTATAATCATTAGTAACATCATGAAATGATTAATTGAATTATTTAAAGTATATTTTTTTTGATTGAGATATTTAGATATTTTTTTTGATGTAGATTTTAGTTAATTAAAAAACAAATATGGAAACCTTTAGATTCTTACTTTTTGGTTTTGCAGGGGTTAGTGTAGTTTTCTGGGTGGCAATAATAGCTTTATGGCATGCATACATGTTTCCAAGATTCTTCAATGAAGATAAAGGTTTAAATTCTGTTATCAATCAAGAAATAAAAGTTTCAACAGATCCAATTTTAGGCAGTTTGGTTAACAGCAATAATTTCAGAAATAGAGATAAATATTCAATGAAAGGTTTTGTTATTGCAGACTTTTCATCTACAAGTAGTAATTTCAAACTAAATAAACTCTACACAACAGTAATGATTGGAGTTACTTTTGCAAGTTTTATTTTTCTCACTTATGGATTAAGCAGTTCAATAACAAAGGTAAGTTAAATGGAATCTATATATGTAATTGTTTTTATTACTTGCTTTGTTTATTTAATTTTTGACTCATTCAAAAATATAAATATTAAATAGATTGCTAATGTTTTTTACCAGTTAATAAAATTTTTCTTCTTATATAAAAGAATACCAATGTTGTTATTATCATTACAGGTGGATGAAATGATATTGAATTTAGATATTCGAAGTAATCAAATGTTGCCAAATTTTTGCTCGTAATTTCTTAAAACTATAATTCAACTCTCAAATCCTTATTGATTTAAATAGATCAATATCTTGTATAAAATGCTAGTTAAATTTTTCAACACAAATATTTTGCGGACAAATTGCGGACAAATTGCGGACAAATATTACTTTATTTGTCACGACAAACCTCGCAGAACTAAGCAAAAAAATTAGCTATAGATTGAAAACCTAGTGCTATACTATGGCTGATGAATGCTTTGGGAGCACTAGGTTGCAGGTTCGAATCCTGTCGCCCCGACCAGTCATACAAATGGATTAGAAATAATATAGCTTGTCTCATTTTGCGAAAGGGGAGCTAGAGGGGGAGCCAGGAAATATTAATTGATATCGTCACTTACTTATTTAGTGCCGTAGAAGTAGCTATTGAATATAGAAGTTTTCTTCCAACCTTCGTTTAGTAGTTCCTTATATTCTTTTCTTGCTTTTTTCTTATATCTTCGTAAGTATGCGTATATAGGCTCTAATTTGCTCTAAATAGCTATATTACTGGCTTATTTAGGCTTATTTTCCTCTAAAAATGTCACATGGGGGTTGACGATTATGCAAATTCCAGACGAAATGTTGAAAGAAATTAGAGAAAGTGGATACGATCAAGAGCTTGTATATAACTACATAAGAGAACTATTAAACAGCGATAAACAAATTAAAGAAAATAACAATCTAGAACTTATAGACAATTACTTATTAGACAAAGATCTACCAGAACTATGGAAAAATGCTGCTGAGATACAGATGGCAGCAGAGCTTATAGACAGTTACTTATTAGATAAAAGATTTATGAGAGAACTTGAAGATGAAGAATATGATGCTGCTTAAAAATAACTATTAAATATAGATGTTTTTTTCCAACCTTCGTTTAGTAGTTCCTTATATTCTTTTCTTGCAGCCTCAACAGTTTCTACCCTGCTACCTTTCATTACTGGTTTACTTGATCGTTTATAAACGCATCCGTAAGAAATCATCATTGCATCTATTGAAGGAGATGGTTTAGATACATCCTCGAAAGGTTCAAATACTTTTATTCTGTTTCTTTCTTTGTTAATTAGGGTAAATTTTTCCATTACTTACCTTTGGATAAAAGATAATTCAAAAAGATGCCTCCAAAAACTAATAAAACACCGATAGCAATAAAACCTAGTAAATCTATTATTGATTTATCAGTATTTATTTTCAGAAAAGTTAAAGCAAAAGCTATTGGTGGGAATAATAATATCGCTTTTGGAATAAGCGCTTGATTCCATTTCTTTATATCAGCATCTTCTTCATTAAGAGCTTGATAAATCTTTTCTAACTTTTTTCTTTCTTCTTCCATTAAAAAAAAATAATTTTTCTAATACTAAAAATTAAGCTCTACCTTGCGAGTTAATAGTCATTAAAAATAATCATTTTTTTCTTTTAAATAGGTTTTTATTTATTAAATTTAAAACCCGAACCACAAGAACTTTTTGTTGCTCCTTTAGGAGTACTAATCAAGAATCCTCCTCCAGATAAATCCTGATAATGATCAAGTGTAAGTTCATCTAGTAAAGCTTTTTGAGATTCTGGAGCGTAGACAGTTAAGCCATCAGTTCTTGCGATAGGAATTCCTGATTTTTCCCAAATATTAACTCTCAGAAACATCCATCCATCATCAAGAATATCAGGTTGCAAATATAAAAAAATTTCTCCAGGTGTACCACGATAAATTGATTGCCTTAGCAATTCATTTGAAGCAGCCTTAGTAATAGTTAAAGAACTCAATTTGCAAATCCACTTAGTACCTAGATTAATTATTTTTTAATTAAATATCAATAAGTGTAACCCATGAAAAGGCTGCTCCAATATCAATTCCTGTCGCCCCGATTGACTTCTCAGCTTTCTCAATTATCCTCTGGGCGATCATTTGCTATACCCTGCTTCACTTTGCATACTGCATCGCCCGCTAAAACCACTAAATAAGCAATATTAAGCAGACCATTGCTCCAATACTAAAGATTAAACTCCAACCCTGAGATTTAATTTTCAATTTAAAATATAGCCTATATATATAGTATTAATTTATTCTTCAGATTTAGCTTAAATATCAAAACTTAAATCGTTTCAAGGATGACCAAAAATTTCTAGTAATAATTTTTTATTTCCTCTCAGAAGAAATATCTAAAAACAAAAACAAAAATGATTTTCATTTTCATTTTGGTGTAAATTTTATACATCAGGTAGTTTTTTATGAGTCAGACTTGGATAATATCAGGGCCTCCAGGATGCGGCAAGACAAGTTGGATACTAAATACTTTTAAGAATCACTCTGGAAATTGTGGTTATGTACGTCTTGGCGGATATTCAGAAATTAATTTAGAGCAAGCAATAAATTCAAAAATTGATTTTGCTTTTTTGAAAGATCAAATTCCTAATTTATTAGATTTGTCAAATTCAAAATTGCCCTTAGAGGTAGAGAAAGAGAATATTTTAATTATTATTGAATTTCCTCAATTTTTCACACCTAAATTTCATGGGATTAGTGGTATTGATCTGAGAGTTGTAAAAGAGCTTGCAATATATAATCTTCAACCAAATAAATATTTGCATTTTGGAAGAGATCTAGAATTACCAATTAAGGATACTTTAGATTTTAAAGCAATTGAATCATGTAGTATTGACCTCAAAAAAAATATTTGGGATCCTGCAAGCTTAAATACTTTTTGGTTCGAATTAGTGAATGGTGCTTATGGAGACGTATATAGAGCAAAAGCATTAATGAACTTACCAGATGGTCGTTATATCTTGTTTAACTGGATAGTGACTCAGAAAGGATCTCAATATCAAACCTTAAATCAAGTTGCTCCTCTTAATGGAAGGCCAGAAAGACACTCTGAAATTGTCATACAGGGAAAAAACTTAAACTTCCAATTAATAAAATCTACTATCAATAATTGCCTTCTTAGTGATGCTGTTCTAGATCATCATCAAGCCACACTTAGAAATTCACAATTACAAACTTCTCGAAATTAACTAAAAATGAATCAAGCTGTTATTTCATGTTTACATGCAAATCTACCTGCTGTAGAAGCCGTATTAAAAGATATTGAATTACAAGGGATTACGAATATTACCTGCCTTGGAGATTTAGTAGGTTATGGTCCTCAACCTAATGAGGTTATTGAGTTAATCAAAGATAAAAAAATTGCCACTTGTCAGGGTTGTTGGGACGAAGATGTAGTTGATGGATTAGATGCCTGCGATTGTAGTTACCCTTCTCAGATTGCTGAAAAGAGAGGTCATTTCGCTCATCAATGGACTACGGAAAAATTAACAAAAGAAAATAAGGATTTTTTAGCTAATTTACCCTACTCAATTCGTAAAGATAAATGTCTTTTTGTTCATGGTAGTCCTAATAGTCAACATGAATATCTGCTGCCCGATATGGATGCATTCGCAGCTCTTGAGAGAGTTGAAAATGCCAAAGCTGAGATTCTATTTTGTGGTCATACTCATCAACCTTATATACGTGAACTAGCAAATGGTTCAATTGCCGTAAAGATCAAAAACAGTGGTTCGAAAGATATTCAAAAGAAAGAAATGAATTTGCCGATGCGAAGAATAGTAAATGCAGGTTCAGTGGGAGAACCACGGCATGGAGGAACTAAAGCTACTTATGTGGTTTATAGTGACATCACTAATGACGTAAAAATTAGAGAAGTTGAATATGATATCGAACTTACCTGCAAAGCAATAATAAATGCTGGTCTTCCTCCGATTTTTGCATGGCGTTTAAAAAACGGTTTTGAATTTGCTGAACGAGCTGAAGATGCTTCTCATGTTTGTGAAAGATGATAGAACGCTGGGCACTCATAAGTGGGCTAAAAGGGGATCTAGATACTTATGAACTTATTCAAAAAGATTTAAAAAAAACTCCTGGGAACATAACCCTCTTTGTTTTGGGGGATATGATAGGACCTGAAAAGAACTGTAATAAGCTTCTACATAGATTAATTAATCCAAAAAGTAATGATTTACAACCATGGTGTATATATGGTTGGTGGGAAGAACAAATTCTCTTAGAAAGTGGTTACCGTGGCAATCAAAGAGCTGAAGCCTTGAGAATAAATAAAGGTGAAGAAGCAGTCAAATCTCTAATAAATGCTGTTGATAAATCATTTCTTGATTGGATAGCATCTCTTCAATTTGGATTTGTTGAACTTGACTGTGGTTTAATTCACGGGAGCTCGAAAGATGTTGGCGACGATTTAACATTAGATACCCCGCCTTTAACACTCCTTGATAGACTTACACGTCTTCAAGTAAACAGATTATTTACTGCGAGAAGTACACAACAATTTCATTTGGAATTAACAGAGGGGTTTGTTCATTCGGAAGTACAGGATTTAACTGGAAATAATAAGAAAGAGCAGAAGGTTCCTCAAAAAGCTGTAATCGGTGTTGGAGCAGGTAAAAACTATACTCTCTATGATGTAGGGACTGATAATACTCAATTCGTACGAGCTGGATATCAATTAGAAAAGAAAAAGAATGGATTTGGATTACATTTTTAAATACATTTAAAAGACAATAGGTCGCAAGCGGGCGATCCTCGGGCGATCAAATGCTTCACTTTGCAACCCTTTGCTGCATATAAGACAATTCTTGAGACTCATTTTGATAACAAATATTTCAAACTAAATTCATAGCCTCACTTCGTTCTCATGGGTACTCTCGCAATTTGCTGATCGAGTGCTTTGGGAGCACTAGGTCGCAGGTTCGAATCCTGTCGCCCCGACTCTTAAAAACCAAGTCATACTAGCGAGTTACCCAGACTAGCTTTTTTATTGGAAATTATGTCGGTTACTTCAGCCGATAAAAAGCCGACAAATATACTTTTCTACTCTGATTAACAGTTTTCAATTGACATTTCACTCAAAATAATTAAAAAGTTAATTTATGAATTTAATTATGAACAATAATTTGGAATCACTTTAATAACTTCATAACTAATACTTATTAGAGTTTTTACCAATCAGATGTCTACATCAAACAAATTCCGAAATAAATTAAATAATGAAGATTTATTTACAGCAGAATGGAAATTAAATGAATTTCAAAATTTAGTTGAATATGGATTAGATATCGGCAGTAAATATTTTTTCCTAGTAGGAGGCGGTCATGGTCTTTATTTAATGGTTAGAGATACTGATTCTGAAGGATTAGATTCAAAACCTAAAAGATTTCCAAAAGATGTTTTTGAAATATTTGCGGAAGGATTCGAACGTGAATTAAGTGTGGAGGAACTTCATAATAAAGTAGGTGATTTATATGAAGGAGATATCTGTCTATGGTTTAGATTATCCGAACAACTACTGGCTGATGTAAAAAATAAAATTGACATTGGTTATACAAAATTAAGAATGCTTTCAAATCCCCTCGTATTAGAGAGGGAGCATCAAAATCCAAATCAACCGGGTGGATTCATGGTTCATAACGTTGCTATTTTTGCAGGTGGTTCCTGTCCTATTGATGTTTTCAATGCCAACATTAATTTTCAATATACAAATAAATCTAAATGTTTAGACATTCAGAAGGTTTTTGAGGATAAAGATTTATTTGTTGATAAGGATGAGGCCAAAATAATTAAGTTTTACATAAAAGAAGAAACTGAATTAAATGATAAAGAAGATTATTTTAATATAAGGACTTCTTTTATTAATAAGCATAGATTTGTTGAAGCAGTAAATTATACTCTTTTACTTGAAAATGAAGTTGAAGAAGAATTTAAATTCACTTATTATTCTCAATTAGCTCAACTACATCTCTATGCAGAAGATCATATTTCGTCCCTAGAATGTAACTTAGAAGCTCTTAAATACGAGCCAAATAATTTGCCTATATTAGCTAATACAGCAAATAGATTAAGAGACATTGGAAATCTCAAGGAAGCTGGAGAGTACTACAATAGGGCTTTAAATATTGATGGTAAAGACGAGATTTTAAAACATAATATTGAAAAAATGAGAAGTATACATTTTCTAAAGTTAGTGGATGCATATTCCTTTCATGAAGCACTGGAATATCATTTTTCGATTAGAAAGTATGGAGGGTTTTACCATACAAAATTTGATTACAATGGCCCTACTGAGAAAATAATAGAAGGATTGCTGGACCTGGCACTTTTCGAAAATGAAGATGAAGAGGATTTTTTAAGTTTTTTAAAATCCTTATATTCGAACACCTCAATAGCAGATTCGTGTCAAGAATTTATTAGAAAATATTTAGAAGAATGTTTAAAAAATGGAAGTCTAGAAGAAAAATGGAGCATTGGTTCAAACGACAATTCGCTATACAAAAATATCAATTATTTTTTAAGTGAAGTTGATTTTGATAAAATATGCTTCTTAATTAATAGGGCATGGAGCGATGCTTGCGATCAAGGAAGAATGGAGTTTATAAATCAATAATCAAAATTAGATTTCAAAAGCAATTGCCGACAAATCGCCGACAAATAATGCTTTATTTGTCATGTCAAATCCTGCAATACCCCGCAACTATTTAGTCATGGTCTATAGACATAGTGCCCAACTGGGCTTGTTAAGTGCTTTGGGAGCACTAGGTCGCAGGTTCGAATCCTGTCGCCCCGACTCTTAAAAACCAAGTCATACTAGCGAGTTACCCAGACTCGCTTTTTTATTGGAAATTATGACGGAAAATAATTCCTTCATAATTCCGTCAAAAATTCATAAAAATTATTTTTAAGAATAGTGGTAATACAACTCAAATAATAATATGATTTGTCAATTGCGGGTTTTCAATGCGATTCAAAAAATCATTAATCTCTATTTTTACTCTTTCAAGTTTCATTGGATTGCAAACTTTTTTACCTTCTGAAAAGGCTTTCGCTGCAAAAATAAATTGTGAATCTCCAGTTCACAGAGGCAAACATAAAGATTGTTTAGATAAAGATGGGAAACCAAAAAGAAAGGAAATTATTGATCCTGAAACAGGCCTTTCAATTGTGGAAATGGAGAGTGATATTTTATGGAATAGAATACCGCGAAGGAATAGGGTTCCATATGGTCAGATTGTGAAAGCAACTTCGGGTTTTGATGGAACTACCGAATATGTTGTTTATGACAGAAATTATAAATTCAGATATCCCTACGAATCAACAGTTTTCACTAAATGGTCATCAGATTATATTAGAGGGATTTGGTTATTAAAAGCTGGATGTGGTCTTATTTCTTGTGCCGCTGGCTATGAAGCAGGTGGGGGCGACTTACCTTCTCCTTTAGAAGTTAAATTTGCTGGCCAAACTTACTCCCTGTATGGAAACGATGGGCAGTTTATGCTCCCAAATAAATTGGTTAACGATATAAAAAATACAAAAACTTTTGATGGATTATCTATAAGAGTAGATAGGACAGTTGTTCCAATAGGAGAAAAAACAGTTGAAATGCTATCTCTTTTGTATAAAAAGTCTATAAAAAAATGGGATCTTCCAAAGATTTCCCTAAAGATCAAAAATGTAAAAAATAAACCTTCAATTAAAGAAATTGCCGGTAATTCTCTTCCAAGCGTCGTTACTATTCGCGCAGCAAATAGTCAGGGAACTGGATTTTTCATAACTGATGAAGGGACATTACTTACGAATAGACATGTTGTTAGCGGATCATATAATAAAGAAATACGCATCGAAACTGTATCTGGGAGAAGTTATACGGGGAAAGTTACTTATGTAAGTAGAGAGGATGATTTCGCGATAATTGATGTAAATGGGGTTGACCTGCCAAAGGCTTTACCAATCTGTTATTCAAATTATCCAACAGCAGGAGAGGATGTAATTGCTCTAGGTTCTCCTCGTGGTTTGACTAACACAGTAACGAGAGGCATCGTGAGTGCCTTGAGGAGATCGAATAACGACTTTGATTCTTTTGCGATGACTGGTTCTGCTTTAATTCAAACTGATGCTGCAATTAATCCTGGCAATAGCGGAGGTCCTCTGCTCAACGAAAATGGAGAAGTTATTGGAGTTAATACCTTTGGCCAAACATCAAGTCAGGGTTTGAATTTTGCTGTTTCAATAGTTGATATAATGCAGCAACTTAAAGTTCAAAGGCCGGGAGGTTTAGATGCCTTAGAGATGAATTTAAATCAATGCGGAAATAAATTCAACGAAAAGGTTCTTTGATTTTTCCGTCAAAATTCCGTCAAAAATTGCCTATTTTGCCAGGACGAATAATGCAATAAATAAGTTTTAGCTTGAAAACCTTGTGCTTCATTACCCCCGTCAAGTGCTTTGGGAGTACTAGTTCGCAGGTTCGAATCGTGTCGCCCCGAATCTTAAAAACAAAATCAAACAGAAGAGTTGCCCAGACTCTCTTTTTATAGCTAAGACTTGGAAATATGAGACTAAGCGAGTTTGTCAGAGAATTTGTTATGCCAACATACTGCACTTTGCTATCTGATGTTGCTCAGCATTATATAAATGCTACTAAGTTTAGAAGTTATTTTTAAGGATAAATATCCACTTTCCAACGCATTATGCAATAACTTAGAGGATTTTATCAATTGCAATTCCAAAACTTGAATATTTTTAAAGCAAAGTGATGAAAATTGGAATCATTTCAAAAAGCCCAACCAAAATAAATAGCAAATGCAGTTACAATAAAATAAGCATATTGATGCCAATGGAAACCAGAACTATCAACTCCATTTTTATCAAAATTCGAATTACTTATTTAAAGAATTGGATATGCAATCCAACCAAATAAACTGTAGTTAATAATCACAGCCATAAATCCAATCATTGCAAGTCTGCCATTTGTTCTTTCAGCTATGAACCAATAACTATTTGGCCATTCAAATTTAGAATTATTGGATATTTGATCTTCTGAAAGACAAATCTCTCTAGGAGTATTGTCCTGATCAATATAATAATTACTATCCGGGTAATAGCTTTCGCTTCGAATATTGTCTTCCTTTTTTTCAATCATTGCATTAGAAATTTGATTTATGTATTTATTTTAAAAACTAAAAAGGCTAAATAGGGTAAAAAGGTGCTTTTGGAGGGTTGTATTCTTATATTTATTCCCAAGTGTTCATATCAGTAATTCCTTGTGATCTTTATTAGCAATAGAGGATGTATAGAATCCTACCTAGTCAAAGTATTGATCCAATTGTTAATTTTTAATGTTTTCCAACTGATTTAATACTCATTGCATATCAATTACTTATGGTGTTGTTAGTTTGTTATTACTAGGTGGCTTTGCGTATTTAACCTTCAAAATGACGTCTAAGAAATGAAACGCTAACTACTTATAAATATCTAGTAATTTTATATAAATTCCAAACAATACTAATAATGCTAAACCTATACCAATAACTGTAGTTGGTTGATTATGCCAAAGATCTATAGTAAATCCAAAAAATTCTTTCATATGGAGATTATACTAGGATCTATTTTTATCTATATTTGTGGGTAGTTTATAAGTACAATAATTTTTTAGCATCAAGTAATAGCGATAGGAGCTTCAATTAATTATTTTGCAGATTAAATTATTTTTTTAATTAAGTATTTCCTACATTGTTTTAATTTGTAATTACGCCTTGAATTAAAGAAGAGTTAATATTTTTATGGAAAAATCATTCTTGAATTTC
Source organism: Prochlorococcus marinus XMU1404 (assembly GCF_017696175.1). Classification (NCBI taxonomy): domain Bacteria; kingdom Bacillati; phylum Cyanobacteriota; class Cyanophyceae; order Synechococcales; family Prochlorococcaceae; genus Prochlorococcus; species Prochlorococcus marinus. The sequence goes on from NZ_JAAORE010000003.1 coordinate 41,816, forward strand.
ATTTATTGGCTATTAGTTAAGTCTGCTGAAAGTTACTATGGCGACTCTTTAAAAACAGATATTCCGTATACTCCATATTTTTAATCTTTATGGCAATAATTAAGCATTAATGGAGTAATGCTTCAATTTTCATTATTTAATACCCAAATATCTTTCGCAGTAATAATTTGCTAACTCGCGATTACTATAATTTTTTATTTCCGTTAAATTAAGCTTCTTCAACGCTTCATCGCCTGTTATTTGATAGCTTGAATTTAATTTCGCGCATGTATCCTTTACTTTTGCTTCCTTATCAAAAGGGATTCTGAGATAAAAAGAAAAAATGGCTAGGAACAAGCCAAAGATCATAATTCTTCTATTATTCTTCCACAATTGGTACAATCTATTTCCCATAAAAAAGTTTATCTCTCCAATTTTAGATCAACTGTCAATAATATAGCTTTTGTTTTGGCTTAGATGATTTTTAAAACTCATATTTAATGGTTAACTTAATTGGGAAACATAGGTTTATGATTATTCACATATTTTTGAAGAGTTTTCTAGTAATTGATTTAATTCTAAGAGTTCTTCTTTGGTAAATTCACGATATTTTCCTGTTGGGATATCTAATCTAATATTCATAATCCTTACACGCTTTAATGATTGAACTCTGTAGCCTAAAGATTCACACATTCTCCTAATCTGACGATTAAGTCCTTGAGTGAGTATGATTTTGAATTTTTTGGGCCCCAATTGTTTTACGAAACAATTCTTAGTTATAGTTTCTAAAATTTCAACACCATTGCTCATGTTTTGAATAAATTCTCTATTAATGGTTCGATTAACATTTACTATATATTCCTTCTCATGATTATTTCTAGCCCTGAGAATTTTATTTACGATATCTCCATCGTTAGTTAAAAAAATTAATCCTTCACTAGTCTTGTCCAATCTTCCAACAGGAAAGATTCTTTTAGGATATTTAATGAAATCTATAATATTTTCAGATTCTACTCTTCTATCAGTTGTGCAAACAATTCCAACAGGTTTATTAAAGGCAAGATATATGCTTCTTTGTTTTTTGGATTTTTCAATTCTTTGACCTTCTACTTCTATTAGATCTCTATCTCCAACCTTAGTTCCTATTTCAGGAATTTTACCATTAATTGTTACTTTCCCTTCTTCAATTAATTTATCTGCTCTTCTTCTAGAACAATAACCTGCTTCACTTAAGTATTTATTTATCCTGGTAGCCATATGTAAAAGTCACTTTTTGTTTATTTTAAATATGCGGACAAATTGAGAACAAATAGTAGGCAAATCTTAAACAAAGATGAAAATGAATTTTTGAATGTTTTTCTAAAGGTTAAGATTAATGTTGGAATCAAATAATAAATGAATTTAAATACCTTTCTTTTAATTCTGCTTGTAATTGCAGCGTATTCAAATTTATATTTAACGCTCAAAAACAAGAGAAAAAAATAACTATTTAAGAGTAATAGGAATTAAGCAAGTGATTTTTAGGATATTTAAGATTAATTATTAATACTTTTAATATTTCCAATACATTAAATTATAACCATAGCATTTTATCCATTTGCAAATTTAATTGTTGGTCCTCTATCCGTATATGTTTGTAGCTCAAACCGTACATTTACGTTAATCGATTAACTAGTGCATTTAGCTAGAACGTAGTAGTACTAAACATAATTATAGATGCCTTCGAAACCAATCAAATCTTGTAATAAATATGTGTTGAGTTACAAAGATTCATCAAATAATACACGTCAATTAGGCTTCTATGCACGTGATGCATATGATTGCTTGATGCTTGCGAGAGAATTCAACTCTCACTTACATGACCATCCAGGTTCTGTAATCAGAATCCAGCAAAAATTTTGAGGTAAATATTTATGGATTTAAAAAGATCACCATTCTCTACTCAAGATAAAAATTCAAGAGATCTTGATAACGCAATTGAATACCCAACTATTGCTGATTTAATTAGAGAACAGAAAGTTTCAAACGATCATGGGAATTCAGTTCACCACAGGAGAGATTTAGATTCTCTAGGTTAATTTATTTATAATAACTAGTTATGACTTTTTAAAGCCTCCTCAAATTTAATTGGAATGTTTCAAAATTACTTTATGAATGATCCAATACTTTATCTTTCTATGATTTTAGGTCTTGGAGGGGTTTATATATTAATTTCTTCTTTCGATGATGATGATGATGGAAATGATGATGGAGAAAGATATTTTTATAGTATCCATGATTCTAGCTTAGCTAGATGAAAGATTAATATATTATGGAATAGCTAATTTATTAGGATCAATTTATTTTTTATTTAATAAACTCATCTGATAAGTTTGTTTTTTATCTACTTTTTCAGAAACCCATCCCTCTGGTGACCAACTCATAATTATTGAAGCCAAAGCTTTTAATTCATGAGAATCTTTTACCTGTTCAGTCCATTTTTTCTCATATCCATCAGGCACAATTACAGGCATGCGGTGATGTAATGGTTTAATAAGATCATTTGGTTCAGTTGTCAGAACACAGCAACTTTCTATTTCAGCTCCATCAGTAGAAGTCCACTTGCTCCATATTCCTCCCAACCAAAAAGTCTCGTAATTTTCCCTACGAATTCGGTATTTTTTCTCCAAAAAACTACTTGCAGGTATTAAGCATCTTTTATGCTTCCAGCTACCACTAAATAATTTTTTTTCTTCTACAGTTTCTGCTCTTGCATTAAAAGGTCTAGGTCTTTTTTTATCAAATGGGTCTTTAGACCAAGGAGAAATAAAACCCCAATACATAAAGGTAGTTCTCATTTTTCCTTCATTTTTAATAACTAGAACTGGATCAGTTGGTTTAATTAAATTCCGGGCTTTGTATTTAACATCAAGTTCAGTTGGGAAATTTTGTTTCAAAACTTCAGGCAATTCATCAAAGTTAGTATTAAGCTCGAATCTTCCGCACATTTTTTTAAATTATTAAAAATAAAAAATTACTAGCTTATTCTTTAACGTTCGACTTTCAATCATTTAAGTAAAATAACTGCTAATTAGAGAGTGCTTCAATTTCTTTATGCACAGAAAGAAATTCTTGATCTGTTAAAACTGGTGTAACTTCAACTTCTACGCCGAAATTATCGACCCAAATATTACTCCATTTCCAGATATTCTGATGATTTGAAGATTGAACAATTGCCCACCCATTAGCTCCCTCAGGATTTACTACTCGATTAACGACTTTAAATCCATCAAATTCGTCACCTTCACACCCACCTTCCACAAATCCAGCAAAAGCTTCTACACCTTGCATATGACTTTCTTGATCGGGGAACTGCCAATGTACAATGTATGTTTGCATAACTAAAACAATTTTTTTTATTATTAATTATCAAACTTAAAAATTAAATAAAAAATCTTTAAACACTAATTTAAAAAGTAATAAACCTAAAATAGGGAAAATAACAAAAAAAAAGACTCTTACGAGCCTAGGTGATGGGGACTCCTATAATGACAAATTAAATAAAAACAAACAACCCCATCAATAGGTAATTTTTATTACTTGCAAACACCATATGTGGTGCTAGGATTTAAAAAAGGTTGGGTGATGGGGATTATCCCGCTTTTTAAATTTGATCGAAGCTGACGCCCTTTTTCATTGAAAAATTTACTTTAATCAACAATCACAGATCTAGGATTAAAGAATTTAAACCTTTTGAAGATATTTAAAAGCCATCTTGTATCATTAATGGAATTTTAATTTCCTATGGTTGTTTTTTTAAGCGCTCAAGTAAGCCAGTTATGAAAGGCTCAAGGGTTGAATCAATCGAAAAAGCGAGAAACGAATATAAAAAGCTATTAGAAGAATGGTTGGATAAAACTAACAGATTCAATATTTAAAAAGAAACTGGTGAATAAGTACCTTACCTAAAATTTGACATTATTAAAGATTCAGATGCTTTGCAAAGTTTTTTTGTATGTATAACTTCTTGTAGCATCAATAGCGAGGGAGTAGATTGCACAACAGCCTGTTATGTAAAACATTTAGAACCAAGAAATATTGATTACCCTTTAAAATTTTCTTAAGCAAAGCTGATTGATAATTGTTATACTTCATTGATGTTATTTCCACCACCTCAAGTTATTTTTGGTTTATTACTTTTATCTATAGCAGTAGTTTTAATCTGGGATATTAGATACAACCCTTTTGGAGAGGACTAAGTTAGAATTTAATCTTCAACTAGGAAGCTGATTTGTGGGTGGGGCATGAAATCGCCGTTTCTTTCTTTTGATTCTTTTGTAAGCAACTAAAGAGCCTAATAATAAAAATGTAATAGCAATTGAGTTAATCATATAAAGTACTTTTATATATATAAAAACAAATATCTTATAAATATCAATGTTTAAAATTGTTTTTTTTAAGCAACTATTTATGGACTAATTTCTAATTTATAGCTTTAACATTAGGTCCCCAAAACCACCAAAGGGAAATGCCTATCTAACCAACAGTAATTACTGTGAGATAATATTAAATCACTTTTTTTTATTTCTCATTTGATACTGCATAATAGCTTTTAGGTGTTGTACTTCTTTTTCTAAAGTCACAATTCTTTTTTCTAGTTCTTTATTAGTTGCCATATTTTTGGGAAATAAATTCCTTGTTATTATAAAATTCAAAATTAATTTGTTACCCATGGCAAATAACAAATAAGTATTAGAGCCTATTGATGGGCATAATTTATCTAGATAAATTATGCAGAGTATAAATTAAGGGGGAATTTATGAGTGGAGATTATGAGACACTAGAAATCAATCAACCAAAAATCTCATATTTTCGGAAAAGATCCGAAAACAACACAGAATGGTTAGATGAATTAATCAACAAAATTGAAGATATGAAAAACAACATATCTAAAGCTTCTTAATGACAGAAAAAGAGCTTAAAGAATTAGAGAAATTCGCAACAGAAAATGGATACAATGACGAACTAAAAGATATATATTTAAGAGAAGTTATAGACCAAAATAAAAAATACGAATGAGATCAAATTTTCGACCAAATATTAAATTTGAAATAATGCACATTATTCTTAGAAATTCTAAATTCTTTATTTTTTTATTTTTCTTTTCTATAAATTTCAATAATTATTCTCACGCACATGTAAGGGGTACATTCCTTTCTGAAGAGGACGCCGAAAAAAGATCTTTAGAACTTGGTTGTGAAGGAATACATAAGAACCAAGATAAATTTATGCCATGCAAAAACGAAAAAGAATTACATATCTATTTGAGGAAATAGATGGAAAAATTAAAAACAAATCAGAGAAAAATTCACAGAAAAATAACCGCAATTTCAGCAATCCCCTTACTAATTACTATTTTATCTGGGACTATTTATAGTATTCTGCAACCATTAGGAGTAGATGCTTTTTGGTTAATAAAATGGCATACAGGTAATTTTGGCATTATTAATTTGCAACCTTTTTACTCGATATTTCTTGGTATAGCTTCAATAATCTCAATAATATCTGGCGTTAGACTATTACAAGCAAAACTTTAGATTATTCTAAGCTAGGCCAAAATATAACTAATTAATACTATTTGCTCCCCCGCTTACTAAGAAAATTATCGCTCCTAGTGCCATTGTTGCTACACCCATATAAGGGTATTTTTTGATTCTTGATTTAGTAATTGGAAGCCATGAAAGGAATCTATCAGATTTATTTAATTCTACTTTTTTTTGTCTAGGTGGCAATCCTAATTGTTCTCTTCTTTTAGCTTCACCCATAATCTTAAATTTATTTATATACCAATATTAAAAATTATGTTCTAGGCTTGCGAGCTAATTTTATTAAAAAAATAGTTCTTTATATAAGGATAAATTATTTAAAATTTATTTGGCCTTCTTCAAATATAGATTCTTTGTATTTGCCTGATCTGATGTAAATAACAAAATTAATATAGTTCCAACTAGAAATGAAAAAATCATTGTTAAACCAACAACTTCCACCATCTCACTAGGCAGATAATTTAGAAACATAATGAATCGATCTCTTATTTTAAATTTAGCAATTGTATTTTTTATGTAAAGTAAGTATTCTTTCTTAAATTTAGAAAATAACTCAGAGAGACTTTATACTCTTTACTTATTTTTATTTTCGAAATAAATCTTGTCTTAGTTCATCAAAATTTTCTTACTTAGCTATCCCTATTTTCTTAAGCAATTTTAGGTAAGGCAAGGCCCAATTGCCAAAAGTAAAAGAGATAGTCGTATTTTTTGTAGTTGGGAATAATGTTTTAGAGCTTATAGAGACTAGTTTAGAGAATTTCTTAATAGTCTCTGCTTCAAGATTATCCATATACAATTTTTTTTGCACATTTCGATCTTTCTTCTGTGGCAAATAATTTTCTATAAACCATAAGACTTGATCTAACTTTGATTTATTGGGTTTATTATTAAATTGTTTATCTTTCTTTTTAAACATCTCTATTTACCTCTTTATTCCTAAGTTAAATTTGCCATTTATATACTTTAAATCAATAGTAAAAGCATCAAAATAATTTTCTTACAAAAAAAAGAGGGTTTAATCCCTCTCTTTTTGATCAGTGGAAAATAAGAATTTAATTTTTTGAGTCTTTCAATTTCATTTCTTTTTGTGTTTGACTGATTCTTTCATCAAAGACGGATATTCTATATGGAGTTACTTCTCCATTTTTAGTTGCCAAAAGTTGAGCTTTATAAAGCCTATTTGCTCTTATGATTTTTTCTCTTATTTGCAAGAGGTTATTCATGGTCTTGTGCAGTTAGTGAGAATCCCGTTTCCTATTCCCATGTCATGCCTCCAGAGATATAAACTTGGATGAAAGTCAGTGAACAATAACACCTCCTAAAAATAACGCGAGAGTAATTTTTACTAATTATTTTCTCAACAATAAAGAATGTATAAATTGGGAAAAAATATTTTTATTATTAAGTACATTAGGATAAGAAAATGGTCTGGGAACCATCATTCTTATCCTGAACCTCTATTTTTTTATTTGGGAAAATATCTGATAATATTCTTTTCAAATTTGAGTTATCTAAAGGAATTTTATTATCAAAATTCTTTGAATTAATTTTCCAATTTTCATCTACAAATAGTTCTTTATCATCACTATTTTTTGTTTCAATTGAAGTCTTATTTAGAATCTTAAGTAACAAATCAGAATCATAATCTCTAAATTCTTGAGATCTCTCTTTATAATTTTCAATCATCATTTAGAAATCTAATGTTTCTAAATCTTGCTTGAAAAATTCAAAAAATACAAGGTATTAATTACCTAAAATTTCGTTCAGAACAAAAAAGTTATGATGAAATAAAAATAATTTTCTCTAGTAAATTTATTTTTAAATTGATAAAGAATGATATTTAAAAAGATGAATTAGTAATTTACACCATTTTATTTACTTGTTAAGTTGCAAATTAAGAGATTAAGGAAAAATGCCAAGAGTTATTAACAAAAAAATTAGACTTTTAAGGTGGTTAAACTCAGGCATGATATTACCATTTATTTTCATGGCTGCATCATCATCTATCATTCTTTATGGTGTTTTATTTTTTCTAATAAAATAGTTTTCTAATTTAAGCAGCTAAGTTTTCCTCAGATTTAGACATAATTATTGCAGCTTTTTTTAATAAACTAACAACTTCTTTTCTTCCAACTGCACTATCTGCTTGATGCATAATTTCAGCATATTTTTTATTTATTTTTTTCATAAAAAGTTTTAATTTAATCCAAAATTACAACACTATAAGATGGTGTCAATCGTAAATAAGTATCTTATATTATTTGTTTGATAATTTATTGAACAACTAAAGTTATTATCAAAATAAATAATCCTCATAATCAGGTAATATTAACAGATTTAAACACAAAAAATAATCCTCCGATTAATATTAATATTGCAGCTCCATAAAAAAGAAAAGGTATTATTGGGTATTTATATAATGTGGATCTAACTTTTTGTTGTATAGCTTTTTTATCAAGTGTAGGCAACTTTATATCTTCAGTTTTTTCTCTAGGAGGAATACCTAAATTTTTTCTTCTCTTTGCTTCTCCCATAATTAATACTAAGGTATTCCCATACATTTTAAATAATTATTATCAGCTAAATCTAAAATTTGAGCCCATTCTTCACGAGATGTTTCCATAGGATATTTAAAATCCTTTTCAAATTTAAGTGTACATCTTTTCTCTATATTTTCAGGAGAATTATAATTTCTTAAAAAAGTAATACTCAAATACGATAATGATAAAGAAAATATTATTACCTTAGCAATTCTAAAACTATTCATACCTTATATGATATTTCCACATAACTAATTAAGTTACTTTTTGGTTTTATAATTAATTTAATCTATAAAAAACAATTATCAAATGATAAATTCTGTGAATCTTAAACACTTGCCTATTCAGGATTTAGTTTTTTCAGGCTTAATAATCATAATTATGTCGACAATTATTGCCAATATTTATGACCCATTATTAGCAATACTTTATGCATTTGGGAATATACTTACTCTTACTTTTTTGAGTTGGTTATACCAAGAAACATGGAGTAATCCAAGTAAATAAAATTAATTAAAAAAAAGATTGATATATAAAATACTACTTTTGTATTTTTAATTTTGAAGAATATTTTAAATTCACAATGTATGTTGCAACAAGAGATAGTATTAAAAAAAATAATAAGCTCTCTAGAGTGGATTGAGGCATAACCATAATAAGTACCAAAAATAATACATTTCTACAAAAACGAATTCTGAAAAAAAATCAACCCTTTAATTATTTTTTATTTTCAAATTAATAAATCCCAATCCCAAAAAATGAATTAGCAATAAACAATAAACTAAATAATGTTAGGAAAATTAATCCTATCCAACTTATTGTTTTTAGGAAAAATCCATATCTATTTTTAATTGGTACTAATTTGCTATTTATAGTATCCATTGCCATCCATGCAAATAATGGGGCGGTTAGAAAACTTCCAGTCATTGCAGCAAATACAAAATCTTTTACTCCTATTCCTCCAGACCTTGCGATCAGCAAAGCTATTAACGAAGCAAAGATATGTACAATCATCCACAGTTGAAATCTATTTCGCTCTTTTTTGGAATCCATGTGTCCAAAATCAGTGCCTTTCAATAAACCTTGAATAGCAGAAATACTTCTAGGATATGCATCTAGACAAGTAATTGTAGTACTAAACATTGCGGCAAATGATGCAGGTATTATGATCCATTTAGCCCAATTTCCAATCGATTTAGTGTAAAGGAGTATTAATTTTTGAGCAAAGGAGACTCCACTTCCGGAAAGCATTCCATCACCAGTACCATACATTGTTATTGCTCCAAGAGTAAGGAAGAAAATAGCCGTAACAACAGTTATTAAGTAACCGAGATTAAAATCAAATTCTGCTTCACTTATATTTGGTTTATAGTTTGAATCTTTTGCTCGAGAAAACATCCATAAAGAAGGCCAAACACATAACTCTACTGGGCAAGGCATCCATCCCATTAGAGGGATCAGAAAAGCTAAATTTGTTAACTTCCATGGGCTGATTTCTGGTTCAAAAAAACTCATATTTAGAGACTCATTTATTGAATCCTTGAACAAAAGCGATAAGACTGCGAATAATGTTAAAAAAGTTAGTAGAGATACTAAAAATTTTGAAATTCTATCAAGTGCTTTATATTTACCAAGAATTAATATCATTCCAGAAACAATAAGGATTCCTATAGACAAATCCATCGCTGGAAAAGCTGAGAAAAAGGGAATATTAGTTAATAGAACGCCAGAAACAAAACTTACAGCGGCTATTGTGAAAGTACCTGTAATTAGACTAACTATTAAAAATAAGGGAAGATATAAAGCATTCCTCTCTTTGAAACCTTCTAATAATGATTTACCAGTAGATGCTGTGAATCTAGTCCCAACCAACAAGAATGGATATTTTAAAAGATTAGTAAGAAGAATTAGGCCAACTAATGAAAATCCAAACCTCGCACCAGCGGTAGTTGAAGACAATAAATGAGAACCCCCAATTGCCGCTCCAGCCAGCAAAATTCCTGGACCTAAACTTTTTTGTATTCTTTTTGTTAAATTCATGTCTTTAATCAAATGATTTAATTTAATTTTTGAGCCCTTCTAAACTTATTTTTTAGTACTCTTTTTTTAAAAGCAAAATGAGATAATGAGTGAAAAATAAAAAGTATAACTAGCAATCCTATTCGAATTTTCATACGATATCTCCTTCAATTATGCTTTTATCAGATATTTATTTTGTATTCAACCTCTTTTCTCCATAAGATCCTCAGAAACCTATCTAAAACATCTAAATCCTTTTTTTTAAAACTTTTTATTTTCTTTTTATTTTGTTTTTGCATAAATTATTACTTAAGTATTTAAACTTTAAACTGAGCTAAAAAAAACACAATAAGCAAAACTTCTTAAAATTAAACTTAGTTTGGATTGTTTTTAATTTGATATATATTTTTCTGCCCTTCTTAATGCTTTTATTGCACCTCTATAATCAAGATTTTTTAATTTTTCATCACTTTTACGTTCCAACATTTTCACTATTTCATTTATCTTTAATTCATTAATTTTCAGCTTATGATCGAATATAAGATCAAATTTAGAAGAATACAAACTAGATAATTCTTTTCTATATTTTTGAATCATTTTTTCATCACAAGATCTAGATTTCAATATTGCATTAACTTTAATTTTGTCTTCTAAAGCACCTTTAAAATTTCCTTGTTTAAATTTATTTTCACTTGATCTAGTTAGCTTAATAAGATTTTCCAATATCAATCGCCCAGAATCTTCCATTTTTTTTTGACCTAGATTCAATCCTATCAGCATAAAGAAAAAAAGAATTCATTTTTAATAATCAAATAAATAATTAATTAGCCAATAACAAGTCCTTTTACAAGAAGTAAATCGAAAACCTCCACACTTTTCGTTTTCCCAAATTGTGGGGGCTTATGTAAATCTAATATTTCAGCAAGGCACATTATCCAATAAGTATCTTTTTTTAAATTAAGACCTTCGCAAATATGAGAGGGAGCCGATTTAAAACATCCAAATTCTGTTGATATTTTAATGTTCATGATTTGAGTTTCAAGTTCCAGACTTAATAGTTCTATTTCTTGCTCAGAAAGGGATGACCCAAAAGAATATGATTCAATTAAAAGTTGGTAATTCATAAAAGATTTATTTTTTCAAGAAATCCAGCGAGTGATTTTTGTCCCCGCATAAATATGTCCTGATGCTTCAACTATAGGTTTTATTTCAGGATTCATAAAAATATCGTATAAAACATTTTCTGGTCCTTGAAAAATTACTGTCGCCCTTTGAGGATCATCTAATGATTTACCAATATAAAATGTTTTAACTCCCATTTCTTTAAACATCGTCTGCTGTTCTTTTGCATTCATATATGATTCATACTCCTCATAGGTATTACTTAGTTGAAAATCTAAAATAGTCGTTTCAATAGTCATAAGAATAATAAAATTTTTTTAATTCTAAATCTTTATCAAAAAAATTAATCAAAAAAAATTAGTTTTTATTAAGCAAAGTGTTAACTAATTTTCATTTATGAGTTATAAATCAACTATAAAAAACGATTTTAATTTTGGACTCAAAAATTTCTCAGAGAGAACAATGGACTAGTAAGCTAGGATTCATTCTCGCAGCTGCTGGTAGTGCAGTAGGTCTAGGCAACCTTTGGGGTTTTGCCTACAGAGCATCTCAAGGTGGTGGTGCGGCGTTTGTACTTTTATATATATTGATCGTTTTAATTGTATGTCTTCCAGTATTTGTTGCTGAAATGGCTCTAGGGAGAAATGCAATGGCAAGCACATTGCTTGCTCCTGTTAAGCTGGCTGGGAAGAATTGGTATCCATTAGGAATTCTTTTCTTCATAGCTCCCCTAGGAATAGCATCATATTATTCAGTCATAATGGGATGGACTGCAGATACCTTGTTCCATTCTTTATTTTTTGGATTACCGAAGAATTTAACTGAAGCAGAAACCTTCTTTGGCTCGATTAGTAGTGGCAGCAGTGTTTTGTTGGGCCACCTATTAAGTCTTGTACTTACAGCAATAATAGTTTCATCAGGTATAAAAAAAGGGATAGAAAAGGTTACTAGATATTTCATGCCAATCCTTTTCATAATTATTGTGATTCTTGCTATTTGGGCTACTTCACTTTCAGGAGCATGGGAAGGATATAAAACATTTCTACTTAAGTTTGATTTTAATGAATTGAGAAATCCTCAAACAATAAGAAACGCATTTACACAAGCATTCTTTTCATTAAGCTTAGGGATTGGAATTATGGTTACCTACGCATCCTATTTAAATAAAAAAAGTAATCTTCCAAAACTAAGTGTTGGAGTTGCATCATTAGATACTTTGGTTGGACTTATGGCTGGATTTATAACTTTCCCAATAGTTTTAACATTCGGTTTAACTGACGCTATTTCTGAATCCACTGTTGGTGCTTTATTCATCTCAATTCCAACAGGTCTAGGTTCATATGGTGCAGCAGGAAGAATTGTAGCTGTTGCATTTTTTGCACTAGCTTATATCGCAGCCATAACTTCATCTGTTTCATTATTAGAGGTTCCAGTTTCTTCTTTAATGGATAAATTCGGCTTTAAAAGAGAAAAATCGGTTTGGTTGATAACTCTTTTCCTATTCTTAGCAGGAATCCCTTCTGCATTAAATTTAAATATTCTTGGAACAGTTGATTCGATTTTTGGAGGAGTATTATTAATCTTTGGTGGATTCTTGGTTACTTTCTTTATGGGATGGGTAGTCCCTGGAAAATTTAATGAAGAACTTAGTGATTCGAAAGTTGGAATCAAAACGACACGTTATTTGAAATTCATGACAAAATGGGTTGCGCCTCCAATTATTGGTTTTGGACTATTTATTAGTGTGTTTGATTTACTCAAAGGCTGGGTAAGTTAGAAAATTTTCAGAAGTAATATAGTGCGGTAATAAGGTGGGAGGTGGTATAAGTCTTTCAACAAATTTAATTGTTGAACTTTTTCAAATTATTTTAAAGCAAACTTAAAAAAGCACTTGTCAATATATTAGTATTTGCAATGGTTCTTGTTTAAAAATTGATATTTTGGAGAGGTTTTTAATTTTTCAAAAGTCTAAAAATTTGCAAAGAAAATGTTTTAATGCGGACCTTTTTTTAATTAAGTATTAAATTTTAAATAATATTTAATCTAAAACATATCGACAAAAACCATCCCTAATAGAATCTATATAAGATAAATCTAGGGTGTTTAATTTAAAGAAATTAGAACGCCTACAAGAATAGATAACAAATTTGATGTCAACCAAATCTGATTCATTAAAAGGAAAGCTTACAGAAAATTTTTCTGAATTTTCTCAACTATCTGACTATTCTTTTATGAATTCTCTTAAAGCAGATCCTCAATCAACAAAAGATGGAAATGATCATAAGCCCCGTTCAGTATATTCAGGTCATTACGTACCAGTTCTACCAACTGCTATTCCAGAACCAATATATATCTCCCATAGCAAGAAACTTTTTAAAGAACTAGGACTAAGCTCAGATCTTACAAAAGACCATAATTTTTGTAGTTTTTTCTCAGGTGATATTTCTGTTGCTGATTATCCAATGAGTCCTGTTGGCTGGGCAACAGGTTATGCGTTATCAATTTACGGAACTGAATATACCCAACAATGTCCCTTTGGCACTGGCAATGGTTATGGCGATGGCAGAGCAATTTCTGTTTTTGAAGGTTTATTCAAAAAGGAAAGAATGGAGATGCAATTAAAAGGTGGAGGTCCGACTCCCTACTGTCGGGGAGGAGATGGTAGGGCTGTCTTACGTTCTAGCGTTAGAGAATTTCTTGCACAGGAATTAATGAATGCATTGGGAATCCCAACCTCAAGATCTTTAACACTTTATGTCTCACGGTCAGAAATAGTTAGAAGACCTTGGTATTCCAAAGGGTCTAAGTATTTTGAACCTGACATCATGATTGATAATCAAGCGGCAATTACTACTAGGGTCGCGCCATCTTTTTTACGTGTTGGCCAGATTGAACTTTTTGCTAGACGAGTTCGCAATAATGCTCATGATGAGGCCCTTAATGAACTAATCATGATAGTTCAACATCTTATTGATAGAAACTATAAAGATGAAATTGAATATGAGAATTCACTTGAAAGTAAGGTAATAAAACTAGCTTCTTTATATAGATCGAGACTTATATCTTTAATAACCAACTGGATGCGAGTTGGTTATTGTCAGGGCAACTTCAATAGTGATAATTGTGCTGCTGGTGGCTACACCTTGGACTATGGACCCTTTGGATTCTGTGAATTATTTGATCCAAGGTTTCAACCGTGGACAGGTGGAGGTGAACATTTCTCATTTTTTAACCAACCTTCTGCAGCGGCAATCAACTTTAAAACATTCTGTTCTTCTCTTAGTCCGTTGCTTTCAGAAAGCAAACAAGATCAAGAAAAGTTAGATCAAATAGAAAAGGATTTTTCAGAATTGATGAACTTAGAGTTGAAGAAAATGTGGGCAAAAAAGCTTGGTTTAGAACATTACAACGAAACTCTTATTAATGAATTTTTTAATCTTATGTTAATTTCAAAAGCAGACTATACAATTTTGTTCCGTAAACTCTCTGAAATACCTGATAAATTAGATTCTTTAAAAGAAAGTTTCTATTTACCAATTAATGATGAGCTCAATAATAGGTGGGAAGTATGGCTTGAAAACTGGCAATCAGTCTTGAAGAAAGAGGGAGATATTAAAGCAAAATCGGCATCAATGAAATCCCTTAATCCAGTCTATACTTGGCGCGAATGGCTGGTAGTTCCCGCATATGAAGAGGCTGAGAAAGGGAATTATGACAAAATAAAAGAGCTCCAGGATGTTTTTAGCAATCCATATATAGAACAATCCTCAGAAACAGATCAAAAATATAATCGTCTAAGGCCAAGCCAATATTTTAACTACGGAGGCGTATCTCACTACAGCTGTTCTTCATAAATGTTGAATCCTCAAAATGTAGATTGAATAACTTAGAGAATAATATTATTTATTTATGGCGGTAGGCATTCCAACTACTGATACAACTCCCACATAGAGTACAGCTGGCTTCTTACCTACATTTTTAACATAGTGGGCGCCGCCATTATTACTCTCTATAAATGCATCACCTGCTTTAAAGAAATTAATTTCTTCACCCCTCACATGCTTTAATCTTCCTCTTGTGACATGAATCAACATTGGGGAAGGATGCGTATGAATTGGAGTTTTCAAGCCAACTGGAATCTTTACTTTTAAAAGTCTTAATTCTGGCTTACCCTCGAGATAATTAAAGTTTTTGCCACTTAGTCCTTTTGAACTTTGAATAATAGGTATAACTTCAATCTTTTCTTCTGCGCGAGAAGGTTGGGGCAGACCTAAAGATCCAATGAAAAGTAAACAGATTGGGATAATATTTTTTAATTTCATTTGATGTTTTTTTCACTTATATTAATTAGTTTAAAAATATTTAACTAATTTATTTTTTATATAACTTTTCTAATTTATTAATTTCTTCTCTTAAATCCTTACCTCTCTTATTCAATTTATTATTTTTATTTATTATTGGGATAATCCACCAAGCTTGAAGACCTAAAAAAATAAATAATAGAATCAATAATTCAAAGGTACCAGGCTGCATATGATAAAAAAACCTTCTTTGTAAATAACATTATTCTAAAAGTTATTAAACATGCATGAGATATTCAATATTTCTAGGCAGCCTCTAATTCAATATTAAGTTCAATACCCTTTGAAATGATTGCTTCTTTAAATTCAATAAGTTTGGAAATTATTCTTTTTTTCTCATAATCAGTTTTATAAATATCCTCTACAACTTCCTGCATCGCAAGTGTTACTTTTTGTAGTTTGATTTCTAAATCTTCCCTGTAATTCATAAGCTTAAAGAAATTATCTTTTCTATTAAAAAACAAAATAATTATTAGTAAATAAGTACTTAACCTTAAAGGGATTGACAGCAAAACAAAAAGAATATAATTTATAGTACAAATGTATTGCAAATCAACCAGCCTTTAAAAAGAAAAGCATGGAGCCTAAGTACTCATTTGGGTGTAGCACTAGCAAACCAAACGGATGCCTATTAAATCCCGAAGGCAGCAGAATGATCTTTTTCGAAGAATGCAAAAATCCCCCAAAACCTAATCTAAAAATTCATACTCATCTATTTTATACAAATCACCTTGGAGAACCTGGAGGGTACAAATCATCAGAAAAACTAAACATATATTCAGCCTGGGAAAAGTGGCACGAACTTCACCAAAAAGGCTGGACAGAGGTCTATTACCATTACGGATAAGAATTCCTTATTAAGAAAATACTCAAAAAATCAACTATTTAACTTTATATGCAACGATATTGCTACATATATGTAGCACATATCTTGAGAATAACTTTTTTATGACCTATTACTTTACATTTGTTAATAGTAGTGTTACATTAGTTAACAATTACTTAACTCTAATGGCTAATTCAAACGTTACTACTGAATCCGGTGGCAGACAGAATATGTTTCCTACTGAGACACGTCCTTACATAGACGAGTCTGTTTCTTACGACAGCTACCCACAAAATGCAGAAAAAGTTAATGGTCGTTGGGCAATGATTGGGCTTGTTGCATTAGTAGGTGCTTACGTTTCAACCGGACAAATTATTCCTGGCATTTTTTAATGAGTCCACTTTCAAGCTTTTTGGCCATAATTGTATTCTTTACAGCCATCCTCGTTGCTTATCTAACCAAGCAATTTCAAAACGAAAATTTAAACTATTCATCTCCTAATCAAATGAAAAAAACAAACACAAAAACAAAAGTCAAAGCTATCGAGAAAGAAAAAGTTGTTGCTGAAACACTTAACGGCAGATTCGCAATGCTTGGATTAATTGCTGCTGTTGGAGCATATCTAACAACAGGTCAAATAATTCCTGGTTTCGTTTAAAACTTACTATTTAATAAATCTTCAACTCAGATAAAATGGAAAATTCAAAACCAACTTATTGGCAAAACGCCGAGAGAACTAATGGAAGAATGGCAATGATGGGCTTATTTGCATTAGTTGTAAATTATGGCTTATTCGGCTGGATTATCCCAGGAATCTTTTAAAATGAATTTAGGCTTACTTTTTCTTAAAGTAAATACTTTAGGCTTAATAACCCTTTCAGAACTTGATTGGATTACTAACCATCAATCCGAATTTTCAAGGTTAGATATGGCTTTAGTTATTAAAATTGGCCGTCTTATGGATTCTGGAGTGGTGGAAATTGATAATAGATTACCTGTTTAATTTTAAAAAAATTGATCGTCACGAGTGTTTGTCATTAGGGATACTGACAGGCACTTTTTTATGAGAAAAAATAAAAAAAAAGAGATTGTTTCCTAGCTAAAAACAATCTCTCAACTACCTAATTCTTACATGAAAATTTCAAGTAAGCTCATAGATTTTAACTGATTTATTTTTATAGTAAATACGTAAAAATATTTTTGTTATTTATCTTTTTAAACCACCTCTTTTTATCCATAGGAACCATGTAACCCAAATAGGAGGGAGGAATCTGATTAAAAAAGAAATTTTATATATATAAAATGGGGCATTTTCACTTTGAAATAGATTTAGAAAAAAAGAAGATATAGTTACCCAGAGTAAAATTATTAATATATTTGCTCCCAACATAGCGAACTTATTTTGTTTGAATATTTTTGGCATAAGGTAAATTTTTTATATTCTTAATTTTAAATAATCTCGTGAAATTATTCATACATTTTCAAAAAAACTTCAAATTTAAAATCCATATCCAAATAAAAAAAGTACTAAATTTTAATCCCTCTCCAAATAACAGTCCAAAAGCAATAGGAGGAGAAAATATTAAAAAAAGAATAGAGAATAAACTAAATAAAGCAAATGATCCTCTTAGAAAAAAATTCTTTCTTTTTGTTCTTCTTAGATTTCTTAAGATATTCCACTCCCATTCGATAAACCTATAGAACTTTTCTGATAATAAAAATAAATACTTCATTAATATTATTAATTTCTATCGAGTTTTCCTATTTATAAAATTAATTTCACCTGTTAGCAATAAACTTTATCCCCTTCTTCAGAAAGATAGTAAATTCTATTTTCTGAACTTACAAAGAAAGTTAATCCCTTATATTGTGATCTTCTAAATTTTTCTAATCTAAGTTTGTGTAAATCCCAATTATCAGTACTTATATCTGGATTAAATTCTTGTTCTTTTAAGAAAGGTACATAAGTTGGAATAATTGTTGTTTTTTGGGCTAACCTTCTATTTCGTTTTGAATAAAAAAATAATAATAATAAAAGTACAAAAAAAAGAATTAATAATATATTTGTCATTGTGAATTTTTCTAATTTAAAAAACTTTATTTTGGAGAATCAAGAACTTTTCACAATAAATTTCTTAGTAAGTAAAAAATCCTATTTTTATATTCTTGTATTTTTGAATACTTATCAAGGGTTTACCTAAATAAGATTATGAAGTGAGTCGCATTTTCAACATGACTCAAAATTCCATGAATACTCCTTATGCAAAAAGAGTAGCTGAAAAATTTAGAGAGGCTCAAAACTATTTAAAAACAAATGGTTTTAGTAGATCAACTAAACATTTACTTGAAGATATTGAGAATTCTGTTGAAAAATAATGCCTATACCCCCTTACTTACCACAATTACAATATGGCTACGATGATGGCTTTACAACCATTGTTTTTGGGTTAATAGGAAGTTGCTTAGGATGTATTTTGATTTTATTAATTTCATTTTTTGAATTTAAATTCAAAAAGCAAAATAGTAAGCCTTAAGAGACTTACTAAACATTAAATAAGAACTCCATTACATCACCTTCGTTAACAATATATTCCTTACCTTCACTTCTTAAAAGACCTTTAGTTTTTGCATTGGCAATTGAACCTGAATCAATTAAATTTTGATATGAAATAGTCTGAGCTCTTATAAATCCTTTTTCAAAATCAGTATGAATTACTCCTGCTGCCTGTGGCGCAGTCATACCATCTTTTATGGTCCATGCTTTTGTTTCCTTTTCTCCAGTAGTGAAATAAGTTTTTAATCCCAATAATTTATATGTTGATCTAATTAAAGAACTTAATCCCCCTTCTTCTACTCCTAAACCAATAAGGTAGTCTTTTTTATCTTCTGGTTCTAACTCTATTAATTCAGATTCGACTTGCGCTGATATTTTTATACATTCTGTATTTTCATTGCTTGCAAAACTCTGAACTTTTGTTGAGAAATCATTCCCTACAGCTAAATCATTTTCATTCAAATTTGTTGCGTAAATAATTGGTTTAGCTGTTAGGAAGCCTAGTTGCTTAATTATTAAATTTTCTTCTTCACTCAAAGATATTGATCTAACTGAAAGGCCTTTCTCTAGCTCTCCTTCAATTTTTTCTAGTAAGGTGTCTTCTTTTGCTGCCACTTTACTAGTTCTAACCTGTTTTTTAATTCTTTCTCTTCTTTTTTGGAGTTGAGATAAATCAGCTAAATTCAATTCGAGATTAATTATCTCAATATCGTCCAAGGGATCTACCTTTCCAGAAACATGAATTACATCACTATCTTCAAAGCACCTTACAACATGAACTATTGCATCAACCTCCCTAATATTTGATAAAAATTTATTTCCCAAACCTTCGCCCTTACTAGCTCCTTTTACCAGTCCTGCGATATCTACAAATTCAATTTTTGTTGGGATAATATTTTGGCTAGAACTTAAATTACCTAACTCTTGCAACCTTTGATCTGGGACTGAAACTATGCCTTTATTAGGTTCTATAGTACAAAAGGGAAAATTAGCCGCTTGGGCCTTAGCATTTTCTACAAGTGCATTGAATAGAGTTGATTTTCCAACATTTGGTAATCCAATAATACCTGCTTTTAACATTTGAGAAAACTTATGGAAAAATTATCAAGAAAACATCTTCTAGTAATATAGTATTTACTTAACCAATCTTGGATAAGTTAATTATAATCGTCTTGATTATTTATTTAGTTCCTAAATATTCTCTACTTCTGCTTTTAAAAAGAAATGTTTGATTTAATAAAAAAAAATATAAATCTAAGAAGTGGAATTATATTGCTTTCTCTAGCTATATTTTTCGTTTTTATAACCAATTCCTTCAAGAAAAATAAGTCAAAAGATATTTCTGATTTTGTAGTTCAAGTCGAAAAGGGAATCCTCTCAGATTCAATTAATACTAGTGGTGAAGTAAAAGCAATAAGGACAAGCAATATAGGGACTCGGAAGCAAGGCGTAATAAAAGAAATCAAAGTAGATGAGGGCGATCTTGTAAAAAAAGATCAGGTTTTAGCTTCTCTTGATGATAAAGACTTTATCTATAAAATTGAAGAACTTGAATTAAATTTAGAAAAACAAAAATCTGAATTTTCAAGAAGGGAATATTTATATCAAGAAGGTGCGGTAAGTAAAGAAGACTATGAAAGTTATAAAAATAACTACAACATTAGTAGAGCCAAGCTTAATGATGCAAAAGCTGAAAAAAGTTTCTATTTAATTAAAGCTCCTTATGGAGGAAAGATAACTGCAAAATATGCTGAGATAGGATCTTATATCACACCAAGTACAAACTTAAGTACAGACCCTAAAACCAAAAACTTTATTTTTGAACTATCAGAGGGGCTAGAAATTGTTGCTAAAGTTCCTGAGAGTGACATTGGCAGAATAAAAATAGGTCAAGAAGCCTCAGTAAGAATTGAGGCTTATCCCTCAAAAAAATATAGTGCCATAGTTAAAAAAATAGCTACTAGAGCTGTAAAAGATAACAATGTAACCTCATTCGAAGTAACTTTAAATTTTAAAGATATTTCTGAAGAAATTAAAATTGGAATGACAGCAGATCTTGAATTCAGAGTCGAAGGTAATGAAGAAAAAATCTTAGTGCCAACAGTTTCTATTGTCACAGAAAAAGGTGAAAAGGGAATTTTGAAAGTTGATAAAAACAATTCTCCCAAATTTGAAAAAATTGAAATTGGTATTAGTAGTGGAAATAAAACTTCAGTAATTGATGGATTAGAACCTGGAGAAAAAATCTTTATTGATATTCCACCTTGGGCTAAGAAGAGAAAATGAGCTTAAAATCTGAAAACTCTAAAAAACCAATTTTACTTTTAGTCGATGGTCATTCACTTGCTTTTAGAAGCTTCTATGCATTTAGCAAAGGGATTGATGGAGGTTTAACAACCAAAGAGGGATTCCCAACAAGTGTGACTTATGGATTTCTAAAAAGCCTTCTTGATAATTGCAAAAATATTAGTCCTGAGGGTGTTTGTATTACTTTTGATACCGAAAAACCTACTTTCAGACATGAATTAGATCCAAATTATAAGGCTAATAGAGATGTAGCACCAGATGTTTTTTTTCAGGATATTGAACAACTAGAAATAATTTTAGAAGAAAGCCTTAATTTACCAATTTACAAGTCTCCTGGTTACGAAGCAGATGATCTCTTAGGCACAATTGCAAATGATGCTTCTTCTAAAGGATGGTGCGTAAATATTCTTTCTGGGGATCGGGACTTATTTCAATTAGTAGATGATCAAAAAGACATTTATGTACTTTATATGGGTGGTGGTCCATATGCAAAAAGTGGTAATCCGACTCTTATTAATGAAAATGGAGTAAAAGAAAAATTAGGGGTTGCGCCAGAAAGAGTAGTTGATCTTAAAGCTCTAACTGGTGATAGTTCTGATAATATTCCTGGTATTAAAGGGGTAGGTCCAAAAACTGCAATTAATCTACTAAAAGAAAACGATACACTTGATGGGATTTATCAGGCTTTGGACAAGATTCAGCAGAACAATGATAAAAAACATAAAGGATTCATCAAAGGTTCGGTTATAGAAAAGCTCAGAAACGATAAGCATAATGCTTTTCTTTCCAGGGATTTAGCAAAAATAAATACTGAAGTGCCTTTGATATTAAGTGATGGTTATGAATTAAAAAATATAAATCAAGAACTTCTCTCAGAGTCACTGCAAAAACTTGAATTATCAACACTACTTCGGCAAATTGATATTTTCAATTCAACTTTTAGTAAAGGTGGTTTTGACAAAAATAACGTGGCTAAAGAGGAGGAGAAAGATCCAAAGGTCTCTAGTAAAAGTGAGTTAGAAAATAGTGAAAATAAAATCCCTAAAATCAAAGTAACTGTTGTAAATAATTTTGAATTACTTTATAAATTAATTCAAAGATTAGAAAAGACCAATGAGATAGTTTCTTTAGATACAGAGACTAATAGTTTAAATCCAATCGATGCGGAACTTGTTGGGATAGGATTATGTCTTGGAGAAGAAACTGATGATTTATTTTATATACCTCTTGGTCATCAAACAAAAAAAGAGACCCCCAATCAATTATCGATTGAAGATGTTTTCTCAAAACTAAGAACTTGGATAGAAGATCCAAAAAAAGAAAAAGCACTCCAAAATTCTAAATTTGACAGGCAAATATTTTTAAATCACGGACTTGATCTTAAAGGCGTAACCTTTGACACCTTGTTAGCAGACTATCTTCTAAATAATCAGGAGAAGCATGGGTTGAGTGAAATTAGTTTTAGATTATTTGGATTTAAGCCTCCTTCATTTAAGGAAACAGTTGGGAAAAATAAAGACTTTTCTTTTGTTGATATTGATGAAGCTAGTATTTACTGCGGTTATGATGTATTTCTAACTTTTAAGATTGTCAAAATTTTTAAAGAAAGATTTTCAACAGAAAAAAATGAATTAATCAAATTGTTCGAAGAAATCGAGCTTCCCTTAGAGCCGGTATTGTCTCAAATGGAAATGAATGGAATAACCATCGATATCCCTTATTTAGATAAACTCTCAAGAGAACTAAAAAGTACCTTAGAAGATATTGAAAGTAAAGTTTATGAATTAGCAAAGGAGACTTTTAATCTATCTTCACCAAAACAACTTGGTGAGATCTTGTTTGAAAAATTAAATTTGGATAAGAAAAAATCACGGAAAACAAAAACGGGATGGAGTACAGATGCAGTAGTTCTTGAAAGATTAGTCGACGAACATGAAATAATCCAACATTTAATAAAACACAGAACTCTTAGCAAATTACTTAGCACCTATATTGATGCTCTTCCAAATCTTATAAACGAAAAGACAGGAAGAGTTCATACAAACTTTAATCAAGCTGCTACAGCGACTGGGAGACTGAGTAGTAGCAATCCTAATCTTCAAAATATCCCGGTCAGGACTGAATTTAGTAGGAG
Organism: Prochlorococcus marinus XMU1404; assembly: GCF_017696175.1. Classification (NCBI taxonomy): domain Bacteria; kingdom Bacillati; phylum Cyanobacteriota; class Cyanophyceae; order Synechococcales; family Prochlorococcaceae; genus Prochlorococcus; species Prochlorococcus marinus. The sequence goes on from NZ_JAAORE010000003.1 coordinate 65,243, forward strand.
AATCAGAAAAGCATTCTTGCCTGAAAAAAATTGGAAACTTTTATCAGCTGATTATTCTCAGATCGAATTAAGAATACTTGCTCACTTAGCGGATGAAGAAATACTAATTAATGCGTTTCATAAAAATGATGACATTCATTCTTTGACTGCAAGATTAATTTTCGAGAAAGAAGAAATATCATCTGACGAAAGGAGAGTTGGGAAAACAATAAATTTTGGAGTTATCTATGGTATGGGTATAAAAAAGTTTGCCCGTTCAACAGGAGTAAGTACTTCAGAGGCAAAAGAATTCCTAATAAAATACAAAGAAAGATATTCAAAAATTTTCAAATTTCTTGAACTCCAAGAAAGGCTCGCCTTATCAAAAGGTTATGTAAAAACAATTTTTGGTCGAAAAAGAGAATTTAAGTTTGATAAAAATGGACTTGGAAGATTAATAGGGAAAGATCCTTACGAAATTGACTTGCAATCTGCAAGAAGGGCTGGCATGGAAGCACAGTCATTAAGAGCCGCAGCTAATGCACCAATTCAGGGTTCAAGTGCAGACATTATTAAGATTGCAATGGTTCAACTAAATAAGAAATTCATAGAAATGAATATTCCCGCAAAAATGCTTTTGCAAGTACATGATGAATTATTGTTTGAAGTTGAACCAGATTCTTTGGAAATTACAACGAAATTAGTGAAGAAGACTATGGAAGATTGTGTAAAATTAAATGTGCCCCTTTTAGTTGATATTGGTATTGGAGATAATTGGATGGAGACAAAATAAACCTTATGAAATACTTAATTTAAGATGATCAAACTTTTTAATACTTTAAGCAAAAGAGTTGAGGTTTTTAAGCCTATTGATGATTTAGTAAAAATTTATTGTTGTGGAGTAACTGTTTATGATTTATGTCATCTTGGTCATGCAAGAAGTTATATAGCTTGGGATGTATTGAGAAGATTCTTAATTTACAGTGATTTCAAAGTAAAGTATGTCCAGAATTTTACAGATATTGATGACAAGATCTTAAAAAGGGCGAAAGAAGAAAATAGTTCAATGAAGGCAGTCTCAGAGAAAAATATTATTGAATTTCACAAAGATATGGATGCTTTAGGAATTATGCGCCCGGATAGTATGCCAAGAGCAACGAGTCATATTTGCAATATTTGCTCTTTCATAACAATACTTGAGGACAAAGGTTATGCATATTCTAGGGATGGAGATGTTTATTATTCTGTATTTAAAAATAAAAATTATGGAAAACTAAGTAATCAAAACATACAAGAACAAAATATCAATCAGCAAGGAAGAATGGCTAATGATGAAAATACTAAAAAACTTAATCCGCAGGATTTTGCACTATGGAAAAAAGCCAAAGATGATGAACCATATTTTGATTCGCCATGGGGTAAAGGTAGGCCAGGATGGCACATTGAATGTTCGGCGATGGTTAAAGATGAATTAGGAGATACTATTGATATCCATTTAGGAGGTTCTGATTTAATTTTTCCACATCATGAAAATGAAATCGCCCAATCAGAAGCAGCAAATGGCAAAAAGCTAGCAAATTATTGGTTACACAATGGGATGGTCAATGTAAATGGGCAGAAGATGAGTAAATCCCTGAAAAATTTTAAAACAATAAGAGAACTAATTAAGTCAGGCATAAGTCCAATGACTTTGCGATATTTTGTTATGACTGTAAATTATAGGAAACCACTTGATTTCACTGAAGATGCTTTAAAAAGTGCTTCAGAAGCTTGGAAAAACATTAATTTAGCCCTCTCTTTTATGGAGATTACAAAAAATGCTTTTATATCTATTAATAAAAATGAATCTATCGAAGGAAAATATAAAGATACAATAAGTTTTGAATTATCTCAAAAAAAGCTTAAATTTTCTGAAGCTTTGAGTAATGACCTTAATACAGCAGGAGCTATTGCAATAATTTATGATTTAGCCAAACCATTAAAAAACTTTTTAAACCAATTTCAAAGGGTTGAAAGTTTTGAAATAAATCTAAATGAAAAATTTTTTCTACTTGAGAATTTTAAAACCCTTAAAGAGTTAACTGAGGTACTTGGACTAAAGAAAGAGGATTTAATAATCGAAAGCAAAATAAAAGAAGAAGAAATATCATTGCTTATTAATGAAAGATTAGAAGCAAAAAAGGGAAAGAATTATGAGAGAGCCGATGAAATTAGGAATTTGTTAAAAGGGAAAGGTATTGAACTTATTGATAATTCTAAGGAGATAACAACATGGATAAGAGTCTAAATTTTAAGAAAAAAACCAATTTAAGACTTTTGTTTTTTAAATACACCTTTAAATGGGAAGATATTAGAAATATCAGAGAAAATTGAAATACATTACTGTGCTCGGTTCTACTGGTTCAATAGGGACTCAAACTCTCGAAATAGCTAGTGAGAAGCCTGATAAGTTTAAAGCCATAGCTCTTTCGGCAGGAAGAAATATTAATTTATTAACTGAACAAGTTAAAACACATAAACCAGAAGTAGTTGCAGTTGAGGATGAAAACCTTTTAAAAGATTTAAAAGATAATATTAATAACTTAGATTTGGATAGTGCTCCCTTGGTTTTGGGAGGAAAGGAGGGGATTAACACCGTTGCAGCGTGGGATAAGGCAGATACTGTGGTAACCGGGATAGTAGGCTGTGCAGGCTTAATTCCAACAATGTCAGCGATTAATGCGGGAAAAAATATTGCACTTGCTAACAAAGAAACTTTAATTGCAGCAGGGCCAATTGTTATTCCTGCATTAAAGAAAAATAATAGTAGGCTTTTACCTGCTGATTCAGAACACTCTGCTATCTTTCAATGTTTACAAGGATTGCCTAATTATGAAAATGCAGATTTTTCAACAGGAGAGATGCCTGAGGGGTTAAAAGCCATACATTTAACTGCTTCTGGTGGTGCCTTCAGAGATTGGGCCGTTGAGGATTTAAAGCATGTCACAGTGGAAGATGCGACTTCGCATCCTAATTGGGATATGGGAAAAAAAATAACGGTAGATTCTGCAACTCTTATGAACAAGGGATTAGAAGTTATAGAAGCTCATTATTTATTTGGGACCCCTTACGAAAATATCGAAATAGTTATCCACCCTCAAAGTATTATTCATTCAATGATTGAGATGGAAGACTCTTCAGTATTAGCTCAATTAGGTTGGCCAGATATGAAGCTACCTATTTTGTATGCAATGAGTTGGCCTGAAAGATTTAAAACAAATTGGAAAAGATTAAACCTAAGTAAAATTGGAAAATTAACTTTTAAAGAGCCAGACGAGTTTAAATATCCATGCATGGGACTTGCCTATGCCGCAGGTAAATCTTCTGGGACTATGCCTGCAGTCTTAAATGCTGCTAATGAAATGGCTGTAGAACAATTCCTTAAAGAAAAAATTTCTTTTCAAGAAATTCCAACATTTATAAGTAAAGCTTGTGAATCACATATGGAGAATTTGAATTTGAGTCCTGAATTGGAGGATATTCTTGAAGTAGACAATTGGGCCAGACTTTTTGTTAAGCAAGAAATTAAAAAAGGAAAAAAATACGTAAGTATTAGATAAAAGTGAATATTAAAAAGCATCTTCTACTATGCGCAACCCCCACAAAACAGAAATGCTTTAAAGGCAATGAAGGTGAAAAAACATGGGAATGTCTGAAAAAGACTTTAAAAAAATTTGAGAATGATCCCTCTACTAAAAACGTTCATATATTAAGATCAAAAGCTGACTGTTTAAGGATATGTAAGAATGGCCCAATTCTTCTTATCTGGCCTGACGGTATTTGGTACGAAAAAGTTTCTCCAGAAAAAATTTCAGAAATTTTTACCTCACATATTATTAACGGTAAGCCAGTAGAAAAATGGATTTTTAAAAAAACACCATTTTTAAATAGTCCTAGATACTCATAAACCAGTTCTTTACGACTTCATCTGACCAGCAGCCATTAATCGAGTGGAAACCATTGTGACCTCCTTTTTCAGTTATAAAAATAGTAAATTTATCAATAGATTCTTTTCTTAAATTTAAAGTATCCTTATATGGAACCCAAGGATCATCCTTGGCATGAATAAAAAGCATTAGAGGTAATTTTTTTATTGAGTTTTGGATTCTAGATATTGGCGAAGCTTTAGCATAATAATCTTCTAAAGAATTAAATCCCCAACAAGGAGCTGTAAATTTTTGATCAAATTCCCTTATACTTTTTAAATTTCTAATTTTTTTTCTTAATTTCTCGTTATTAAGAATTTTGCCTTCATCATTATATCCGTCCCATAACTGATTTTTTAAGCGGTGAAGTAACCATTTTTGGTAGACATAATTTCTAGGTTTCTCAATACAGAGACTGCATGATGATAAATCTAAAGGACTACTTACGCAGGCTAGGCCGTATAAAAGTTTTTCTCTATTATTTTCATCGTAATCCAAGCAGGCATTTAAAAGAATTGTTCCACCTAAAGATAATCCAACTCCGTAAATTGGAAGATTGTTCATTTTAATGAGATCTTTGAACTCTAACTTAATTAGTTTTTTAAAATATTTAATTGCTGAAATAACATCACTCGAGCATCTGGCACAATAATTTCCCCTAGCTAAATATCTCGCAGGCCCAGATCCTCTTAGATTTAATTTGAGAACTCCAAAACCATTATTTACTAATTTCCTAGAGATTCTTCTTAAACCAAATCGTTTAGTTGAGCCCCCTAACCCATGTGTAACGATAACAAAACCTTTAAGAGAGCTTAAGTTTTTAGGCAACTCTAAGAATCCCAGGAGATAATCGCATTCAAATTTTTCAGATAGTATTTTATTAATTGGAAAGAATATTTTTTTATTTTTTTTTGATTTACCAAAATCAATAACAAAAGTATCTCTCAAAGTTTGTAAGTCGCCACCTATCCAAGGTAAGACTTCCCGAAATGGCTTATTTTTTAAGTAATCTGAAAAACTTGAAGATATACTATTATTTCTCCCCAACTCCAAGATCCTTTAATTCTCCAATAAGATCATTTAACACCTTCTTTGCATCACCAAAGACCATAGAAGTATTTGGTAGATCAAATAAATCATTTTTTATTCCTGAATAACCTGCACTCATACCTCTTTTAATTACAAATACCGTTCTTGCTTCCTGCACATCAAGAACTGGCATGCCATATAAAGGAGAAGAACTATCATTTTTCGCCTGAGGATTAACTACATCATTTGCTCCTAAAACTAAAACGACATCCGTTGCTGGAAAATCAGGATTTACAACGTCCATCTCTTTAAGTTGTTCGTAAGGAACATCTGCTTCTGCCAAAAGTACATTCATATGTCCCGGCATCCTCCCAGCTACAGGATGTATTGCATAGACAACTTCAATACCATTTTGTTCTAGTTTTTTTGTTACCTCCCTTAATGTATGTTGGGCTTGAGCTACTGCAAGACCATAGCCAGGAACAATTATTACCTTGTTTGCAGCCTCTAAAGTCAATGCACATTCTTCAACACTACAAGAAGTTATATTTGTATATTCTCTTGATCCAGAAGAAGCAGTACTTTGCGCAGATAAAGAGCCTCCAAAAAGGACTGAAACCAAAGATCTATTCATACCCTTGCACATTACTTGAGTAAGTATTAAACCAGCGGCTCCAACCATTGCACCTGCCACTATCAAAAGCTGACTATCTACAACAAAACCTGCTGCTGCTGCTGCTATTCCTGAGTAGCTATTTAATAGCGATATAACAACTGGCATATCAGCTCCACCAATTGGCAAAGTAACTCCGATACCCAATAAAGAAGAAACTATAACTAAAAGCCAAATAGAAATTGTATTGCCATTTATCAGATCAAAAAAAGCAATCAATGAAGCAACTGCAAAAACTATATTTACAAAATGTCTAACTTTGCTCTGAGTCCATCCTGGCGTTGACAACCAACCCTGTAACTTTGCCATTGCGACAATCGAACCAGTGAAAGTTATTGCACCTACAAATATAGAAACAGATATAGAAACTTCGTTAATAAGCGACTTAAAAAAATCAAGATTTTCTACACTATTAGATATAGGGAAAATAGCTACTCCCAAGGCGACTAAAAGTGATGACATTCCACCACAACCATTAAACAATGCAACTGTTTCAGGCATGGATGTCATGGGTACTTTTTTTGCAAGTATTGCTCCGAACAAACTTCCTATGATTGATCCAATTATTATCCAAATCCAAGACTGAATAGGAATTCCAGATGTACCCAAATAAAAAGATAGTAATCCTATTACTGATAGCGACATTGCAAATGCAGCTAATCTATTAGCATCTCTTGCTGACTTTACTTTTGACAATCCTTTTATTCCCAAAGCCAGTAAAAGTACAGCTAGAAGGTCAATAATGAATTTAATGATTACAGGTAGATTCATGCTAATAATTACTTTTTATTTGATGGTTTACGGCTAAACATTGCGAGCATTCGATCAGTTACAAAGAAACCTCCCACAACATTGAAAAGAGCGAATCCAAGAGAAACTGAACCAATAATTAAAAGAGGCACATTTTCTCCTGCTTTTACAATTAAAGTCAAAGCTGCAAGCATTGTTATTCCTGAAATTGCATTTGCTCCACTCATTAAAGGTGTGTGAAGCGTAGGAGGAACTTTCCCAATTAACTCGAGACCTAATAAACTACCAAGTAAAAGAACCCAAAGAAGACTTATAAAAGACATAATTTTAAGACCTCAATTTTCAAAAACTTTATTTTGGAGAACAACTCCTTCATCGCTTAATAAGCATCCTGAAATGAGTTCATCCTCTTTATCTAATTTAATTACACCATCATTTATAAAAGGTGTAATCAAAGATGTTAAGTTCTTAGCATAAAGTGAACTTGCATCATAAGGAACTGATGAGGGTAATTCCCCCGCGCCTATAAGTTTTACCCCATCTTTGATAATAGTTTCATTTGATTTTGTTCCTTCACAATTGCCTCCCTGAGAAACTGCCAAATCAATCACTACTGCACCAGGCCTCATTTTTTCAATCATAGGAAAATCTATTAAAACAGGAGCTTTTTTACCTAGAACTTGCGCAGTACATATAGCAACATCAGCTTCAGATAAATATTTAGTTAAAGTAGCTTTCTGTTTTGATAGAAATTCAGGAGTTACAGCTTTTGCATAACCTCCAGCCTCTGCTGGTTTTTCGTCCACTTCAGGAAGTTCTATAAATCTTGCTCCGAGGGACTCAACTTGTTCTTTAACAGCAGGTCTAATATCAGATACAAATACTATTGCACCAAGTCTTTTTGCTGTCGCAACTGCCTGCAATCCTGCAACGCCTCCACCAAGAACAACTACTTTGGCAGGTTGGACTGTACCTGCTGCAGTCATAAGCATTGGGAAATATCTATCTAACTCACTTGCAGCTAAAAGAACTGCTTTATATCCAGCAATATTGGCCTGTGAAGAAAGAACATCAGATGATTGAGCTCTACTGATTCTAGGAAGCAACTCTAGTGATAAAGCTGAAATTTTATTACTATTTAAAATCCTAAGGAGTTCTTTATTACCATATGGGTTAAGAAGACCCAGAAGAATAGCGCCTTTTTTTAATTTAGTTAAATTATCCTCTGATGGGGTTTGAACACAAAATATTATGTCAGCTTCACCCCAAAATTTTTGATCTAAGTTACTTATTATTGTTCCGCCCGATTCTTCATATGATAGGTCACTAAATCCTGATAATTTTCCTGCTGAAGTTTCAATATAAACATCACATCCAAGGCTTTTTAATTTCTTTACTGCTTCTGGAGTAGCTGAAACTCTCCTTTCACCAGCGCTTGTTTCGGAAGGAATAAGTATCTTTGTCAATTTATTTACTTTTTTAACATACTAAATATAAATTGAAGAAAGTCAAAAGTCTTGGATTTTTGTTAAAAATATATTTTCTTTTCTTTAAAAAATAGCTATCTAGAATATAGATGTACTAAATAATCTAATGAGTATAAAAGCAATCGAATGTCCTGATGGAGTATGCCACAGCCATCATGGTGGTCATGCCGTTCCAAGGCAAGCTATGCAGAAAAATCTAGAAAAGCATGGAAAAGACTGGTGCGAGAAATTAGCAGAGAGAATTTATGAAATGTCAGTTGACACTTATTCACAGACAGTCATGCCCAGTCTCCACTCAGCAGGTTGGCAAAGAAGACATTTAGATTGGGAATTTAAACTTGCAGAAAATGATTCTGAACCTGATGAAGCTCTTGTTGAAGGAATTATCAATGCCACAGAAAGCTTTCTAAGGAGTAGTGAGGTGCATCGATTATTTATTCAGGAATTAGTCCAGGGGACATTTGAGGAAGCAAATGATAAAAAAATAATTTCTAAGGCAATAAAATCTATCATTGAAGAAGAAATTGTTAGTTCACTAAGAGAAAAGAAAGAATCTCTTTTAAAGAAAATTTCCACAAAATTAATATCAGAAGAAAAAGTTAGCGAAGAACTTGCAATAAATTCTGCTAAAGAGGGTTTTGAGGAAGTTGAAAGGTTACTTGCAAATCATAGCGAGGCAGTTTAACTATATTTCTTTATATTTTCTTTATAATTGGCACAAAAAACAGTTCAAATATAAACGAAAGATTAAATTATTGTTTGAAAGTACAAAGTTGTAACTTATTAGACAATACATCTGTTCTTTGATGTGTTTATCTATATACAACTTTTAAGTGTTCGATGGACAATTTCATTAGAAAAAGAATTGATATTGCGACCTGTTGGGCTACCAATAGAATATCTGTTATGGATACTCTAGAAAGATATGAAGACAGTTATGCAATAGCAGAAGAATTTAGAGAGTGGATATTGCATATTGGAGAAAAGAACGAAAATTTAAGAAATTCTGTTTTAAACTTTCCAAAAGAATTAAAAGAATTATTAGATCAAAAAGTCAACGACTAATTAATAAATTCATTGTTTGAAACCGGACCTTCATTAATTGTGTTTATTTATTATTATTAATAATGAAAATAGTAAATAAATGGAAAATAAAGAGACAAATTCAAACGTAGAAAATGTTGTAATTATTGGTTCAGGTCCTGCAGGTTATACAGCTGCAATTTATGCAGCAAGGGCAAATCTTCAACCTTTGCTTGTGACAGGATTTAATTCCGGAGGAATTCCAGGTGGGCAATTAATGACTACAACATTTGTTGAGAACTATCCAGGTTTTCCCGATGGAATACTGGGGCCTGAATTGATGGATCTCATGAAAGCTCAAGCAGAAAGATGGGGTACAAACTTATACGAGAGTGATGTCGTTTCTATAAATACTGATTCACACCCTTTTGAACTAAAAACTTTAGAAGGAACCATAAAAGCTAACTCAATTATTATTGCAACTGGAGCAAGTGCTAATAGATTAGGCGTGATTAATGAAGATAAATTCTGGAGTAAAGGAATAAGTGCTTGTGCAATATGTGATGGAGCGACCCCACAATTCAGAGATGAAGAATTAGCTGTCATAGGAGGAGGGGACTCTGCATGTGAAGAAGCAGCATACCTTACTAAGTACGGCAGCAAAGTGCATTTGATTGTTAGATCAGAAAAATTAAGGGCTAGCGCAGCGATGGTTGATAGAGTAAAAGCTAATCCAAAGATAGAAATCCATTGGAACACAAAAGTTGATAAAGCTGATGGTTCTGAATGGCTTGAAAAGATAGAAACTATTCACTCTCAAGAGGGTAAAGGGGAAATCAATGTAAAGGGTCTCTTTTACGCGATAGGTCATACACCAAATACGAAGTTTTTAGACAACAAAATTGATTTAGATAATAAAGGATATATTTCTTGCAAATCAGGAAGACCAGAAACATCTATCGAAGGTATTTTCGCAGCAGGTGATGTTGTTGATTCAGAGTGGAGACAAGGAGTCACTGCCGCAGGAACAGGATGTATGGCAGCATTAGCTACCGAAAGGTGGCTAGCCGAGAAAAACTTAGCAAAAACTATATTAAGAGAAACACCTGAACCAGAAAAAAAACTTAATTCATCGGATTTTAATGAAGACGAAGTTAATGAAACTACTTTCGATTCAAACTCTGAATGGCAAAAAGGCAGTTATGCATTAAGGAAACTTTATCACGAGAGTAAAAAACCTATCCTAGTAATTTTTAGTTCACCAAGCTGCGGCCCATGTCATGTTTTGAAACCTCAGTTAAAAAGAGTAATTAAAGAACTTGATGGTGCAGTTTTAGGTGTTGAAATAGATATTGATAAAGATCAAGATATTGCAAAACAAGCTGGTATTAACGGCACACCAACAGTTCAACTTTTTAAAGAAAAATTATTAAAAAAGCAATGGCAAGGTGTTAAACAAAGAAGTGAATTTAAAGAAGCGATAAAAAATATTATCTAAAATAATTGCTTACTTATTATTCCTCTTAGGATTATTTTTATTGGTTGTAGGTCTTCCTCCACCGGCATTCCTTTCTCGATAAGTTATCCTCCCTCTAGAAAGATCATAAGGACTTATCTCAACTAAAACTTTGTCTCCAGCTAATAATTTAATTCTAAATTTAGTCAATTTACCTGCGGCCCTGCATAAACATTGATGACCTTCAGGCTGCTCTAGGGTAACCAAATAAAAACCATTTCCCTGCTCTTTTTCTATTACTCCAGAAGTTTCAATCATTAAATAATTATTTTTCTAGGTTTATATTATCAGAAAAAGATTGGCCAAAATTGATTTAAGAAAAATTGCATAAGTAAAATATAGAATTTAATTTAAACGGAAAATTTGATTTCATTAATTATTTGAAGCTGACCATAGTAGAAATTAGCCTTCGCAATTTTCTCAGAATCTTCTAATTGATCAAAAAAAACAAAGCCAAGATTTTCCCATAATGAAGATCCACAAACATTATTCAATTCATTTTTTGCTTCTTTTGCAAAAATATCAAGTTTTCGTTCAAGATTTTTAGATTTGGAAAGGGACATAACATCACACTAGAATATAGTACAAATTTACTATATAATTTCTGAAATGCAATATTAAAATGGTAATCTCTTTTTTTCTTCAATATTAAGATCTGCTTCCATCTCTCTTAGTCTTTTAAGTATTTGTTGGTAGTACTCTTTAATGTAGCTCTCTAATGATGTCATATCTTCTTTTTTAATTTCCAATATTTCATAGGTTTTGCTCATATCAGCATCTAATGATTCTCCACTACTTGTTACTTCTGCGAAAGCCAATCTTTCTGCGACATTTAATGAATCTTGGAAAAAAGAAACTACTTTTTGAGTGACACTAATGAGAAAGGGGGAGACTCTAAAAACTTTAGCCTTTTTGTCACTAAATTTTTCACATAGGGATATAACTTCATTTGAATTCCAGGCTTGGGGACCAACTAGGGGCAATGAGGTTCTATAAGTTTTTGGATTATTAACTGCTGCAACAATAATTTTTGCCATGTCTTGAGTATTCATATAAGCAATTTTCGTTGGAGTTCCACTCATCCAGACTGCTTGACTATCTAAGACTGGGATAGCAAATTGTCCTATAACTCCTTGCATAAAAGCTGCACATTTGAAGATCGTATATTCTAGATCAGAATTCTCAAGAAGTTTCTCAGTACAGTACTTAATGTCCATCAATGGAACATTTCTAAATTTTTCTGTTAATAGTATTGAGAGGAATATTACTCTTTTTACTTTTAAAGATTCACAAGCATTGAATAAGTTAAGTTTTCCATCCCAATCTGTTTCATAAATACTCTTTGGGTCATCTGGTCTACTAGTGGCTGCATCAATAACAACTTCAATATCTTGCAATGCATATTCAATATCTGGAGAATTTAATAAATTTCCTTTTGTTAGTTCACAACCCCATTCTTGAAGAAAAGAAGCCTTTCTTGGATTTCTAACAAAGCATCTTACTTCATGCCCATCTTCTATAGCCTGCTTTGCTATTTGCCTTCCAAGGGTTCCTGTCGCTCCTACCAAAAGAATCTTCATATTTAAGATTTACTTAACCTGTAGACAATAACTCACTTTGTTATCTATTCGTGAGAATCAATCTCCCTGAAATTTTAATAATAGTGCGCCACCAACGAGTCCTATCGGTATTAATATCCAAAAAACTGCCGCAATACTAAAAATTTCTTTTGCCATAGTAAAATTTGATCGTTACTATAATTTACATTCAATATACGTTTATTTGTTAAAAAACAAGATAATGCAAATATCTTGAAAATTTTTGAATATATGAATACAAATTTTAAAAAAGAAAAGATTAACTTTTCCAATTACTGGGATTGGAATGGGTTTAAGATTTGTTGGAGTGTAACAGGTGAAGATAATAAAATTCCGATTATATTTCTACACGGATTTGGTGCCAACAGGAACCATTGGAGAAACAATTTAGAATATTTTGCAGAAAGGAATTGTGCCTCCTATTCTTTAGATTTAATTGGATTTGGGGACTCAGATCAACCCGGGATAAGACAAATTGGAAGATTAAATAATGAAATTTGGGGTAATCAAGTGAAAGACTTTATTACACAGATTGTTAGACCAAAGAATTCTTCTAAAGTCATACTTATTGGCAATTCTCTTGGATCATTAGTGGCTTTAACATGTGCTGTATCATTTGAGGACCAAATTGCATCAGTAATAGCTTCACCTCTACCAGATCAAATTTATGGGAAAAAAAAGAAAATAATAAATAAAAAGTTATTTAAACAATTTAAAGATAAATTCATATATATATTTTTTATATTTTTCCCCTTAGAGATAATTTTATTTTTAATAACCAAATTGAATATCATAAGGCTGGGCCTAAATTCTGCCTATTACAAAAAAGAAAATATTAATAGTGAACTAATCGATTTAGTAACCAAACCAGTATTAAGAAGAACTTCAGCCAGATCATTAAGAGCAATGTGTATTGGAATGTCTACAAGAGAGGAGAAATTTCAAGCATCTTACCTTTTAAGAAAACTAAGTGCCTCAAAAAAAGTTCCTTTTTTATTAATTTGGGGAGATAAAGATAATTTCATACCTTTGTTTATAGGTAAAAAGATTGCAAAATTTCATAGATGGGTAAAATTAAAAATAGTACCTAATTCAGGGCATTGTATCCATGATGAAGATCCTTCAGTATTCAATAGAATCTCTTATAAATGGATTCGAGATTTAAAAACCTTTTAATTAAAATATGAAACATACATTATCAGTTCTTGTAGAAGACGAGTCAGGAGCTTTGAGTAGAATCTCAGGTCTCTTTGCTAGAAGAGGATTTAATATAGATAGTCTTGCAGTAGGGCCTGCAGAATCAAAAGGTATTTCAAGGTTAACAATGGTTGTAGAAGGTGACGATGAGACCCTTCAACAAATGACTAAGCAACTTAATAAATTATTTAATGTTCTGGGAGTTGTAGATTTTACTAATCTCGCAGCTGTTGAGAGGGAATTGATGCTACTAAAAGTTTCTTCGAAAGAAGATACAAGAAGTAACATCCTAGATATAGTTCAGATTTTCCGCGCAAAAGTTGTTGACGTTTCAGATATAGCGCTAACTCTTGAAGTAGTAGGAGATCCTGGAAAGTTAGTTGCTTTAGAGAAATTATTAGAACCTTACGGCATTCTTGAAATAGCGAGAACTGGCAAGGTAGCTTTAAAACGTTCTTCTGGAGTTAATACAGAAATGTTGAAAATCAACAAATATTCTCTTGAAATTTAATTTAATATCTGGACTTCATGTATGTAGTCTTCTAGACCAATTTTTTCAAGTACATCTAATCCTTTTATAATTTTCCCAAAAATTGAATATCTTCCGTCTAGTTCTGGAATCCTATTTGTCACAAAAAAAAATTCAGTAGATGAAGAGTCATTTTTACCGCTTTTAACCATTGCGATGGAACCCTCCTCAAAAGTATTTACTAAATTTTCAGTTTCATAAGGATTTTTTATTTGATAGTTATATCTTGGCTTAATTTCCTCTTTAAATTTTATCTCTAATGGTATTGAAGGAATTTTTTTATTCAAAGTTTGATTCTTTTTAGTATAAAATTCATTATCCGGATTAACTCCTCCATGAATAAATCTTATTTGGGGAAAATTTATTATTTTATAGAACTTTTTATTTAAGTAAATATTATTATTTATATTTTCTATGAAGTTTGTTACGGTTACTGGATTATCCTTGCCAAATAATTTAACCTCAAAATCACCTTTTGAAGTTTTAAAAGAAACCACTTTATTTTCTTTTAAACAACTAAATTCAAATTTTTGACAAAAATAATTTGAATCGATCTCTTTATTGAAACTACAAGCAGGCACCAAAAATAAAACTTGGATTAAAGATATTACTCTTAAAAAATTTTTTATCTTTATTTTAAACCCTCCAAATTAACATTCAAAAATTTCGCGAGCCGAGCGCCCTCTTCTTCAACTTGTAGGAGTGGTTTAAGTTCGCCTGCTCCTGTTAGAGGAAGGGGTTTTTTTCTGCCTTTGAGTACCAAAGCAATCCTTCTTCTAGGATTAAATCCCTCGCTTATATCTAACTTAACTGATTTAATGTCATCGAAATTTAATTTAACTTCAATATCCTTAAATAAACCTTTTCTTTTAATCTCTACAGATTTTGATGATTTATCAAATAAATTACTTCCTGACCCAAAATTTATATAAACCAAATACCATAAATAAAAATTTAATAAATTAGCTATTAAACCATAAGCTCCCATTATTATTCCTTGAGGTATAAACAATAAAGTCGAAGGGTTACCTAATGGTAATAAATCCCTCCCCGTGTAGCTTGATAAAGAGGCCAATAGAAAACCAATCCCCCCAATCGTAAGCATTCCACCAATAATATAATTCGAGATTTTTCTTGATCCACCAATTTTTTGTTCGATTTTATCGAAAGAAGTGAGGTCTGAATTCATTTTTATTTTTTAGAGCCTAATCCAGATAATTTAACAAACTAAGGGAGTATTCTTACCTATTTTTTAATAAAAAAGTCAGGAAAGCTTTACAAGGCATTTCAGATATCCAAATATTTCCCCACATTACTCTCAATCTTTGTTACAGTCACTGCGTATCCCGAAGCTAAAACGATTTCTCATGACGATCGCAGTTGGTAGCGCCCCACAAAGAGGATGGTTTGATGTCCTTGATGATTGGTTGAAGCGCGACCGCTTTGTATTTATTGGTTGGTCCGGATTACTTCTACTTCCTTGTGCATATCTTGCTATAGGTGGTTGGTTCGTCGGAACAACATTTGTTACCTCTTGGTACACACACGGAGTTGCAAGCTCATACCTTGAAGGTTGTAACTTCTTAACAGCAGCTGTAAGTACCCCTGGTGATGCCATGGGACACAGTCTTCTATTTTTATGGGGTCCTGAAGCCCAAGGTAGTTTCGTAAGATGGCTACAACTTGGTGGTCTTTGGAACTTCGTTGCATTACATGGAGTATTTGGCCTTATTGGCTTTATGCTTCGTCAGTTTGAAATTGCTGGCCTTGTTGGAATTAGACCATACAACGCATTAGCTTTCTCGGCAGTAATTGCAGTATTCACAAGTATTTTCCTTATTTATCCTTTAGGACAGCACAGTTGGTTCTTCGCACCTTCATTTGGTGTTGCAGCGATCTTCCGTTACATCCTGTTTATTCAAGGTTTTCACAATATCACTTTAAACCCATTTCACATGATGGGTGTTGCTGGTATTCTTGGTGGTGCTCTACTTTGCGCTATCCATGGAGCTACAGTTCAAAATACTTTGTATGAAGATACAAGTATCTATACAGATGGAAAAGTTCAAAGTTCTACATTCAGAGCTTTTGATCCAACTCAAGAAGAAGAAACTTATTCAATGATTACAGCTAACAGATTCTGGAGTCAAATCTTCGGTATTGCTTTCTCAAACAAGCGTTTCTTACACTTCTTGATGCTATTTGTACCTGTAATGGGTATGTGGACATCTTCAATTGGTATTGTCGGCTTAGCACTAAACCTAAGAGCTTATGATTTCGTAAGCCAAGAAATCCGTGCAGCAGAAGATCCAGAATTTGAAACTTTCTATACAAAAAATATACTTTTGAACGAAGGTATGCGAGCATGGATGTCTTCTGTGGATCAACCACACGAAAACTTTGTATTCCCTGAGGAGGTTCTTCCACGTGGAAACGCCCTTTAATAACTTATTAAGAGCTCCAAACCAAAGTATTGAGGAAACTGGTTATGCCTGGTATGTAGGCAACGCTAGATTAATCAATTTATCTGGACGTTTATTAGGAGCTCACATTGCTCACTCTGGACTAATAGTCTTTTGGGCGGGAGCAATGATGCTCTTCGAGGTTAATCATTTTACTTTTGATAAACCAATGTGGGAGCAAGGTTTAATCTGTATGCCACACGTCGCAATGTTTGGTTATGGAATAGGCCCAGGTGGTGAAGTTACTGATATCATGCCTTTCTTCCAGGCAGGCGTGGTTCACTTGATAGCTTCTGCTGTTCTTGGTTTTGGTGGTATTTATCATTCATTAGCAGGTCCAGAAAAACTTGAAGAAGATTTTCCATTTTTCTCTACTGATTGGAGAGACAAAAATCAAATGACAAATATCCTCGGATATCATTTGATTGTTCTAGGTGTAGGTGCATTAGCATGGTCAGTAAACTGGTGTTTTATTGGTGGTGCATATGACACATGGGCACCTGGTGGTGGTGAAGTCAGACTTGTTAACCCAACTTTGGATCCAAGAGTTATTCTTGGATATCTATTTAGATCTCCTTGGGGTGGAGCTGGTTCAATAATCGGTGTTAACTCCATTGAAGATATTGTCGGTGGACATGTCTATGTGGGTATAACTGCAATTATTGGAGGAATATTCCATATCTTTACCAAACCTTTTGGATGGGCGAGAAGAGCATTCATTTGGAATGGTGAAGGACTATTAAGTTATGCACTTGGTGGAATTTGTGTAGCAAGTTTTATTGCTTCAACATTCATCTGGTTTAACAATACTGCTTACCCTTCAGAATTTTACGGCCCAACAAATGCTGAAGCTTCACAGGCCCAAAGCTTTACTTTCCTTGTGAGAGATCAAAGAATTGGAGCTAACGTAGGTTCAACAATGGGACCAACAGGTCTAGGTAAGTATCTCATGAGATCTCCTACTGGTGAAATTATATTTGGTGGCGAAACAATGAGATTTTGGGACTTCAGAGGTCCATGGTTAGAGCCTTTAAGAGGTCCTAATGGATTAAGCCTTGAGAAAATCCAAAATGATATTCAACCTTGGCAAGTTAGAAGAGCTGCTGAATATATGACTCATGCTCCTAACGCTTCTATCAACTCTGTTGGTGGAATCATTACTGAGCCCAATGCTGTTAACTTCGTTAACCTAAGACAATGGTTAGCTGCAGCTCAATTCTTCCTAGGATGGTTTACATTCATCGGTCACCTTTGGCATGCTGGACGTGCTAGAGCAGCCGCTGCTGGTTTCGAAAAAGGAATCGACAGAAAGAGTGAACCAGCTCTAGAAATGCCTGATTTAGATTAATTTCTATTTCATATGAAAAACCCTATCTATAGATAGGGTTTTTTTTTGTAAATTTTCTTATTTATTTAAATTTTTTCTGAGCCATGGTAAGCTTAATCCCATCACATTACTGAAGCAACCCTCTATTTTTTCTATATATTTACCGCCTATACCTTCCAAAGCAAATCCTCCAGCACAATATAAAGGTTCATTTGTATCTACATAACTCTTGATTTCCCAATCTTGCAACTTAGAAAAATAAACTCTTGAACTTACTGTTTTTTTTATTATTTCAGTGATTTCAAAGATTTTGGAAGTTGAATCAAAATTTCCAATTATTAGAGTATGACCAGTATGTAAAAATCCAAATTCTCCAGACATTTTTTGCCATCTAATAAATGCCTCTTTTTTATTAGATGGTTTTCCATAAGCTTTTCCTTTAAATTCAAAAATTGAATCACACCCAAGTATTTCCAAAGGACCATAATTAAAATCTTTGGGCAATGGTATTTTATGAATGTTTACAAACAGACTATTGGCCTTTTGAAAAGATAATTCCAAAGCTAAATTAAATATGTTTTTTTCTTGAATAGTAGTTTCATCAAAATCACTTGATATCTGGATAAATTCAATTTGACAATTTTCAAGTAATTTCTTTCTAGATTGGGAAGCAGAGGCTAGAATTAACACAAATTTTTTACCAAATTATAATTCAATTTACTAATTAATAAATTTTAAAATTAATATAAATTACTAATGGAGTCAGAAGCAAAATTACATGAAATAAAGAAACCAATAATGATTTTGGGCACTTCAAGTGGAGCAGGAAAATCGTTAACGGTTACTGCTATCTGCAGGATTCTTAAAAATTCAGGAGAAGAGCCAATCCCTTTTAAAGGACAAAATATGAGTAACAACGCTTGGGTTGATTGGAACGGAGGCGAAATGGCGTATTCTCAGGCTCTTCAAGCCTTTGCATGTGGAATTCCTCCCTCTTCAGATATGAATCCTATCCTATTAAAACCACAAGGAAATTCAACAAGTGAGGTGATTCACCATGGCAAAAGTATAGGAATCACAACTGCTAAAAATTACTACAAAGATTGGTTTATTCCTGGCTGGGAAGTAATCAAAAAAAGTTTAAAGTCTATTTACAAACGAAATCCAAATTGTCGTTTAATTATTGAAGGAGCTGGTAGTCCAGTAGAGATGAATTTAATTCATAGAGACCTTACTAATTTAAGAATTGCAAAGCATTTGAATGCAAATTGTATTTTAGTTACTGATATTGAGAGGGGAGGCGTATTTGCACAAATAATCGGAACCCTTGAATTAATGAAACCTGAAGAGAAAAAACTTATTAAGGGAATTATTATAAATAGATTCAGAGGAGACCTTTCATTATTTTCAGAAGGGAAGAAATGGATAGAAAGTAAAACTCAAATTCCTGTTATTGGAATTATTCCATGGCTAAATGATACATTTCCTCCAGAAGATTCACTAGATTTATTAGAAAAAAAATTAAAATACACTAATCCTGAGATAAAAGTAGGCATTATAAAATTGCCATCTATAAGCAACTTTTCAGATTTTGATCCTTTAGAAAATGAAAAAACAATATTAATTGAATGGGTAAGAGAATCCCAAAACTTAAAAAAGTATGATTTTATAATTATTCCTGGAAGTAAACAAACTATTAAAGATCAAATATTTCTTGAAGAATGTGGTTTGTCTCGGGATATAAAAGAATATTCAAAAAACAACGGAAATATTATTGGAATTTGTGGAGGTTTACAAATGTTGGGCACAACACTTAAAGATCCTTATTTGAAAGAGGGTTCCCAAAATCATGCTGAACAAACAATAAAAGGCATTGGATTATTACCATTAAAAACTACTTTCTTTAAAAAGAAATTAACACGTCAAATTAATTCTGAATCTCTATGGCCATGCCAATCCAAAATAAATGGATTTGAAATTCATAATGGCAAAACTGAATTGGATAATATGCAAAGCTCATTAAAGATTAAACCTATCTTCAAAGACTTAAATCTAGGATGGTACCTTGAAAATAAAGAAGGTGGGATTATTGCAGGTACATACATTCATGGGATCTTTGAGAATGATAACTGGAGAGATCAATATATCAATTTAATTAGGAAGAGCAAAGATTTACCAATAATAAAAACAAAATCCATATCATATAAAAAGAAAAGAGAATCAATTATTGATAATCTTGCGAAGGAATTTGAAAAACATTTAAATTTCACATCATTATTAAGTTGAAAAAAACAAAGATTACAATTAGATGGCCAAATAATAAGGAAACCTATGCTTCAGAGGGAGATAATTGGTTCTCTACTGCAGAAAAAGCGGGTTTAGAAATTCCGACAGGCTGTCTGACGGGAAGTTGTGGAGCTTGCGAGATAGATGTAAATGGTCAAACGGTAAGGGCTTGTGTGAGTGGAATTAAAAATAATAAAAAATGTTTGTTAAACGTCTCTTTAATTACTGACCCCTTTTGGGAGAAATAAATTTTCACTAAACTTTACCAATTAGTAGGAAAAGAAAAATATAATAAAAAAATGATCCTAAAAATGTGTTTACAAGGATAACCTCTTTTTTAATTTTTGAAGATGCAATAATATAGCTTCCCAAAACATGAGGCAGTATTGGGAAAGATCTAATGATTAAAATATAGAGAGGTTTTAAAGAAACGTTTTCAAAAAATTTGTAAATATTATTTTTCTCTGGTTTTTTCAAAAACAATCTTTTGCTAGAAAATTTAAATTTAATTTTTCTCAAAATAAGAACTTGAATTACACTTAAGATAGTTAATACAGGAGAAAAAAAGAAGACATAATATAACCCATAAAACTTTACTAGTATAAAATCAAAAATAATTGAAAAAGGAAGGCCTAAAAATATAGAGACGATATTCAAAGCTATCAAGTATTTATATTGAATATTATTAAGTATGGATTCAAGATCGTAGGTATATTTAAATATATGTGCCAAAAAATAAACCATTAAATAAGTAGAAAATATTTTAAAAATTACTGACCTAAAAATCAGATCTTTTCTTTTCATATAAGATCACCTTTCCAAAAGATTATCAAAAACTTAGAGTCTAAAAGTTGAATTGAGAATTTATATTCCCAGATGAGATCGATGGGGAATGCTAAATACTTTATAGTCCCACGACACACCACACAACAAATATTTTTGTTTAAAGATGCTTCTGAAATCCTTCAAATGATGATTCATTTCAGGAATATTTTAGTTTCTCTTTTTGAAACAAGTCCTAGTTATTGAGAATATCAGTTAAAGTTCTATAAAAAGATATAAAGAAATGAATAATTAATCATATATTTTAAAAATTGTCTTTGTAGTAAACTCAACATCTTAAAATTCTTATTTTTGCCTTCTCCTTCTTAAAAATTTTTGTATCCACTATACCTGTTTCACTATTAAAACAACCTAAGACACCTTTCTCATCATCCATAAAAGGAATTGATTGTATATTGAAAACCTCATCCTCGCTATACATCCTTACCCAATAGTTGCGATTTTTAGATTCCCAACTAGTAGCAGTTGAATTATTGCCTAATTTTCTACAGTTTCTATTTCTATCATTTCTTTTCTGTTTTTGCGTTAAATAACACCCTGACACCTTTGTAAATCTTTGCAAATCTCCTGCTGACTTTGGATAAATTGAATCAGACATATAAAGAATTTTAGCGGCATAAAGATATGACCTTATGTTTAATCTTTCATGTAATAACCTAAATTCTTTTGAAACATCTGCGGAGTCTCTTAATGAATCAAAGCCAATCTTGGAATAATTCTTAATCCTATCAATAGATTTTCCTACTGGAATTTCAAGTATTGGTAGTGCAATTAATAAGATTAAACTTGAAATTGTAAGAACGAAAATAATTTCTACTAAGGAAAAACCAGATTGATTTTTATTAAATAATCTTTTTTTAATAGGTAAATAATTTCTCATTAATTAAATATATTTAAAGATTTATGCCTCATTTCTTGCCATATAAGAATAAAATACGACAATCATAAAAATATCGCAACGGAGAGGGTGGAATTAACTTTCAACATCCATAGGCAAAACTGGACTAAATGGGACTTATTTTTAAGCGATAAAGTACATACCCACCAACACATTAAAAATACCCACCAACACTCATAAAAATAAACACTAATTATACAGAAATTGATATTTCTTAGAACTCTCCTGTATCACTGCAATTTAAATTAGAACTCAAAAAATTAAGAGTGCTAATTTTCCTATTAAACCGGAGAGGGTGTATTTCTATTTGACTCTTTGTGGCACTAATTGGCACAAAAACTAAATCGTTTTAGTAATTTTACATGTGTTTTTACATGTGTTTTTACATGTGTTTTTTACATGTGTTTATTAGTTGTTTTACATGTTTTTTTACATGTTTTTAACTTTCTTTCCTCTATTGTTTTTTAATGCTAGATATAGGGAAATTTTTATACCCTCATGGACAAACAAACCCTTATCAAACTTGCTCAACCTGCTGCTACAGCATTACTTGCACTCTCCATATTAAGCTTTCCTTTCATTGTAAAGGCTTCTGGAAGCATGACTGTCTACCAAGGTGATTATTCTTGGAAGATTAGTGGTTGCGATTAGTGGTGGCATTTTATAGCAAAACATTGCCTAATTATTTGATATTTTTTTGTTATGAATAAGAAATATCATCTTAAGGCACTTCATGACAAATTAAGTTACCTGAAAAAACGGAGAGGGTGTTAGTTGAGATGATTTCACTAGACACTCTCAGACACTTACTGACACACATATTTTTCTAAATCGATCAAATTCCACCAACATTTCCACCAACATTTTCATTCAAAAAGGTCTGACATTGTCTGAATTCACCTGACTTTATAAGACACAATATTCAAGAAAAAAATACAATAATTATTGTTGGTGCAGGCAATTATAAAGATTTTGACTCTAACAGAATGCCTCTGACACTATTAGACACTAAGAAAAACCGGAGAGGGTGGGATTCGAACCCACGAATAGTTTGCCTATTAAACGATTTCGAGTCGTTCGCTTTCGACCACTCAGCCACCTCTCCTACTATTTATAAGTATGCTATTCAAACAAAGATAAGCGAATACTCTATCCCATTATCTTAATTTTTAATCCCACCCTGCATCTTTCATCAATTTTATTGCGAGAGAATTATTTTCCCCAAGGTCTTCTACAGTTACCTTATCAGCAACAAATTCTCCAAAGTTTTTGACAATTGGATTTTGATTAACCTCTTTTAAAGGATGTTCAAAAGTAGGAGCAGCAAGGCCTTTACTTCCCTTTGGGGATGCCAAATATTCAAGTAGCTTGATAGCTGCATTTTTATTTGTTGCGTATTTAGCTACACCACCAGCACTAATATTTAGGTGAGCAGGATTGGGGGTAATAACCGATGTTCGCCTTGCATATAAGGTATCTCTTCTTCCATTTACACCAGCTAACATTCTTGCTACATAATAATGATTAACAATCCCTACCCCACATTTTTTCTTAGAAACGGCTCTAATTATTGAAATATCACCTGGAAAGAAAGGTTGGGAAACGTTAGAAATCATTCCATTCAGCCAAGCTTTAGTTCTTGTTTCACCTTTGTTAACTATTTGATTAGCAACTAAAGATTGATTATATGGACTTTTTCTATTTCTTAAGCATACTTTACCTTTTAAAGATGGATCAGCTAAATCTGTGTAGTCTTTAATCCTGCTTAGATCAACAACTTTTGGATTGGCAACCATAACTCTTACTCTTCTCGTTAATGCATACCATTCCTTATTTTTATCTTTTAGTCCAATGGGAACATCATTTTCTAAAGATTTTGATTCTATACTTTGAAGCAAGCCAGCTTTAGCTGCATTAGTAATTCTTGCTGCATCGACTAGCAAAATTAAATCTGCTTGAGAATTCTTCCCTTCTCTTTTCAATCTCTCAAGTAAAGATATTCCTGCAGCTTCGATAAGCCTAACTTTGATTCCTGTTTCTTCTGCGAACTTTTTATAGACACTTCTATCAGTATTGTAATGCCTACCCGAATAAACTTTGACTTCTTTTTCTGTTGAATAAATAGGTATATTAAAATTCAATAAAAATGTACATGTTAGCGCTGAGTAAAGTAGTTTTTTTAGATTTTGCACTTTTTCAAAATAGTATCTATGGTTACTTTATATCTAACTTCCCTACAAGGTCTCTTAAAGAGAATTTCTATACATTAGTTTGTATCATTTTTTATATCAGAAATGAATTATTTAACGCATCAACTATTAAATTCTGAAGAATTAGTAACTCTTAGAAAAGAATTAAGAAAAGAAGAAAGACTCTGGGAAGATGGTAAGCAAACTGCGGGTAAGCATGCCGCCAAAGTAAAAAATAATTTACAACTTAAAAGAGATTCAGATTTATCAAAAAAATGTTCGGGAATAATCATAAAAAAGATTCTTAGTAATGATTTAATTAAGAGCTTCGCTTTACCTAAAAGGATTCATGGAACAATCTTCTCAAAATCTACCAGTGGCATGCAATATGGAAGACATATTGATAATGCTTATATGTCTTCTGGTAGAGCAGACTTATCTTTTACTATTTTTTTAAATTGCAAAGATAACTATGATGGAGGTGCATTATCAATTGAGAGTTTCAATTCAGAAAAAAAATTTAAACTGGATGCTGGGGAAATAATAATCTATCCAAGTACATTTTTACATTCAGTAGAAGAAGTTATTAGTGGTGAAAGATTAGTATTTATTGGTTGGATTGAGAGCTATGTGAAAAGTATTGAAGAAAGAGAATATTTATTTGATCTAGATGCCGCAGCCAGATCATTACTAAGTAAGTATGGTAGATCTGAGGAAGTTGATCTAATCTTTAAATCATATTCAAATCTCTTAAGAAGGTTAGGTGGTTAATAATGAATCATTTTATACATAAAATAGAAAAACTTTCTTTAAATACCTAAAATAAACCTATAAATACTTTTATTTTTGATGCAGAAAAAAAGCTCAATTTCAATATTCCTAGCAGCAACAAGTGCTTTAGCTATTTCAACTGTTGAAAATACAAATCTAAAAGCTGCAGAGAATGATTTAGGAGGTTTAAAAGAATGGAATACTGATATGCCACTAAATGCTGATTTTAAATTAGACGCTAGAGCTCAAGAATTAGCTGACGAAGCAGCAGAATCAAGTGTTTGCATACCTATAGGAGAAGGAGAGAATTGTTGGTAAATTTAATTTAAATAGTCAATAAAAAACACCCTAAAAGGGTGTTTTTTTGATTTTATAGTTTTTAAAGTAAAACTAAAAATTAGAATTTGAACTTTGAAGTAACAAGAAGACCAAAGAGATCGTCTTGATTATCTGCAAACACATCATTACCTCCAAATATTGCAGGTATTATTTCCATTGAGTCATTTGGTCTAAAGGAATAGTAAGCTTCCCAGACTTGGGGGTCAACTTCACCAGTGGCTCCTCCACCCTGAACTTCAGTAGCTGCTAAGGGTTGTGTAAATGCAAAACCGATTCTGTCATCAGCTTGGAAAATGTCTTTCCAAGTAAGTCCAAGCATGTAACTATTTGCTTGTGTAGTGTTACCAGCTACAGATACTCCTCCATAGGATTTAGTATCATAACCAAAAGATATCTCTGGGATGTTAGTCCCATATTCCTCTGGCATCCAATAAGCTCTTAACGCATAACCAACTGAGTCTCTAGCTTCTTGCGCACCCATTTGAGTTGCGTTGTAACTATGAGAAGTCCAGTTTCTAGCCTTTGACATAAATCCTGAGACATGCCATCTGTCCGCAGTATAAGCTACTTGTGTATCCCACTTCAGAGCATTGTCAGGAGCAAAAATACCATCGGCTCCGTCAGCACCCTTGTCAACCAGATTAGTCGCGAAACCGAATCCATTATCAGTTTCATACTTTAATCCAGTACCTACGTCTGTACTTGCTCCAAAGTTACTATTTCCTCCAAGTTTAAAAGATTTAAGAGCACCAGGTTTGTAAATTGAAGGAGTTATATACATGTAATAGTTTTCAATCCTTGGACCTACAAAAGCTGTGATCTTTTCACCTACAGGGAAGGTGTACCACATTTTATCCATCTCAAAGGCATCACTATTATCTTTAGTCTCTATATGGTATGTGGATCTATTTTTCCAAATATCACCTTGTTCTCCAGTCTTAAGGCGAACATAAAGATTATCATCACCTGTGAAACTTGTATTCAAGTTCCATGTATATGTGTAACCAGTTGAAGTTTTTTCAGATTCACCGATTTCATCGCCACCATCAACAGTACCGATCCACATTACAGCTTTTCCATCGAATGTAGTTGTTTCTGAGAAACTGCCCGCTTCAAATTTATTATCCTCAAGGTCGACAGAATTACCTTTAAGGTTTGCGGTATTTTCACTAACTTGATTAATGAATGTTTTGTTGTCGGGTCTAAAAGACTTTTTTTTGCTACGCCTCACGTAGCTACTCATTTCTTCTATATCGACTATGTTGGAAGCCTGAGCAGAAATTGGAGCCAATAACCCCAAAGATGCACTAGCAACCAACATATGTTGGAAGAGTTTCATTTTACCTCACACTAAATGAACCCAAAACATGGGTACTTATATGGTATCGGGACATAACAAAATTAAAAGAAATATAAGTTTCTAATTGGTGTAACTTTTGATACAAAAATCTTTTTTAGAAAAATTAATGCAATTTATTTCTTATTAATGGATAATTGAGTAATTCTCTTTCTGCCACCCATGATGATGCAACTTGTCTAGCTAATTTTCGAATCTTTTCAATATATTGAGCTCGATCTGTAACCGAAATTACTCCCCTTGCATCAAGTAAATTAAAAGTATGACTACATTTAAGAACAAAATCAAGCGCTGGATAAGTTAGTTGCTTTTGGATTAAAGAATTTGCTTCATCTTGGTAAATTTCAAATAATTTCCTGAGATTGTCAGCACTCGATTCAGTAAAATTATAAGAGCATTGACTTTTCTCAAATTGAAGCCAAATGTCGCTATATTTCAAATCTTTGTTCCAATTTAAGTCCCAGATACTTTCTTTATCCTGCAAAAACATAGCTATCCTCTCTAGTCCGTAAGTGATTTCAATTGGGATTGGATTGCAATCTATACCCCCACATTGTTGGAAATAAGTAAATTGAGTAACTTCCATTCCGTCCAACCAAACTTCCCAACCTACACCCCAAGCTCCAAGTGTTGGAGACTCCCAATTATCTTCCACAAATCTAATATCATGATTTCTAGGATTAATTCCAAGGGATTCTAGAGATGTCAAATATTTTTCTTGGATCCCTTCAGGTGAAGGTTTAATTATTACCTGATATTGAAAGTAATGTTGGGCCCTATTAGGATTATCACCAAAACGTCCATCTGTAGGTCTTCTGCACGGCTCTGGGTATGCTACATTCCAAGGCTCTGGTCCGATAGCCCTTAAAAAGGTATGAGGATTCATTGTTCCAGCACCCTTTTCAGTATCATATGGCTGCATAATCAAACAACCTTCTTCTGACCAGAAATTATTTAATTTTTGAATTATATCCTGAAAAAACATTAAATTAAAATAGTGAAAAAATTTAGATCAATGCCATTAGACATAATAACAAAGCTTTAAAGTGAAAAAATATTTTGAAATCCAATTTCGCAAAAATATCATCCTATAAAAAGCCTTCATTAAATTAGATCCTTGCTGAAAAAATAAATGAGAAATTAATTATGTAAAAAAGTCTAATGGCAATGGTCCAAAAGTATTAGATTCTTTAGCACCTTCTTCATACTGACATGTTATTAAAATTCCTTCTCCAAGACCATTTTCAGATCTGACAAAAACATTACTAGTTTTTTGATTAGCTTTTAAAAAAACACCGCCATCAGCATGAAGGGAACCTAGATTCCCAAATTTAATTGAAGAATATTTCTTGGAAATTGATTGTAATGCTTCAATAGCTTCATTATCACTAGGTGCCATTATGCCTATTGTTATCCAATCAGCATTAAAAATCTTTACTTCTAGTTCCTCTAAAAGTTTTTTTTCTTGCCTATTACTTAATTGAGGGGCAGTTCTAAGATTATTTAAATCGAATAAATTATTTATTTCCATTAGCTTTATATCACCATTAGCTTTATATCAAAATAATTCTTAACCAAATGTTCTTCCATTCCAAGCCCATAATGAGGCTGGCACATCCTCAAAAGAAATATAAATCCTATCTATTGGGATCCCTATTTTCTCATATAAAAAATCTGATAATAGCTTTGCCATTTCTGAGGGATTTAGAGAACCTATTGATTTGATTTCTAAAAAGCACGAAGGTGTCTCATCATCAAAATACATTTGGCAATTATCATCTATTTTCGCCATAACAAATCTTCTTGATTTGTTAGTTAAAGATGAAATAAGAATTGAAATTTCTTCGAGTAATTTTGCTTTATCATTTACTTTTACCGAAGTCGAAACATTAATATAAGGCATTTCTATGCGGCAAGATAATCTTTATTAGAATTATTTTCTAGATAAAAAGTTTTATTTTTTGAATATCTTTTTGATGAAAGATATGCCATATCGTATGAACTTATTCCGTTTTTATAGGGATCGAAAAGAGCATTTTTTGACCTGTTTTTTTTGCTCCTTTTGGACTCCATCATCATTATTAAATCATTAATAATAATTTAACTTTTTTTGAATAGATGTCTAGTTTTTTTGAGAATTTTTAATTTATTAAATGAAAATAAATTCCTAATACACAATTAGAATTTCTTTTTACTAGATTTGCTATGCAGATTCTAAATTAATTATTTTGGAAGTTTTAAATAATTATCAAAGGAAAAAACTTGATGAGAGTAATGATGAAGAATTTTATTCTGATCCAAAATTTGTTTATCATCTAGATGAAAACTTTAGGCAAAACCTTTCAGATTTATATGAAAGAGAAATTGATAATTATTCAACTGTCCTTGATTTAATGTCCAGTTGGGATAGTTATTTACCTAGAGGTAAAAAATATAAAAAAGTTATTGGACATGGTTTAAATAAACAAGAACTTGAAAAAAACAAAATTTTTGATTCTTATTGGATACAAAATTTTAATTTAAGTCAACAAATTCCGCTAGACAAAGAAAGCGTTGATTATTGCTTAATGGTGGCCGCATGGCAATATTTACAATTTCCAGAGAATTTAACCAAAGAAATTGCAAGAATTTTGAGTAGAAATGGCAAGATTATTATTGCTTTTTCAAACAGAGCATTTTGGCATAAAGCCCCTAATATATGGACTTCATCTACTGAGGAAGAGAGGGTGAAATATGTAAGAAAAGTATTAATCTCAAACGGATTTAATGAGCCAAAAATTATCAAAAAGTTTATTGAACCAGCACTAAAAATATTTTATTTTTTAAATAAAGACCCATTTTATTGTTTAATAGCGACCAAAGAGTAACTTTTTCATTGCGTTGTATTAAAAACAACTCTATGAAAAAGTTTTCAACGATTTTTCATAGCCATACTTTTAAATTTTTACTAATATTGGATAGTTAAAATTAATCATATGGGTTCTAAAAGAGAAAAATATCCTGAAAAATGTCCTTGGGATCTCGGCCCTAATCAACATTTAGCCAAAGAAGAGAACTGGACTTTAAGATTAGGAGAAGCGAATGTATGCTTTAGCAAAAATAAATTAGATAATAATTATTTTCATGTAATTAGTAATGAAAACGAAGAGCAAATTCTGGCTTTTAGAGCAAGACTCCTATATCAAAAACTACTTGATAAAGGATTTAGATTGGTTGAATAAAAAAACCTAATTTATTAAGCATAGATCTTCGAAAACAAACTTTTGTGTTTCTTCTTCTTGATTTTGGTTTAAGTATTTCATTGTCCGCGATTTTAATATCCAATAATCGTCTTTACCCATATTTAGAAATTCATCCTCATATTTAATTTTTTGTGAATTTCTCTCAAGTGTTTCTGGATCAATTTGTTGACTACTGTATTTTTTACTAAGGGAACCTGTTCCTGTATCAAAAAATTCTTCAACAAAAATTTCAATGATAATTCCATGAATTTTTCTATAAACCATATTAATACATCCATTTTTAACTCTATATTTATCACCTTGATTCTTACCTGAAATACTCATTTCAATACCACTTTCAGAATTTTTTAATAAATTAAAATTATTTTCTGAGTGTACTGATTCAAATTCTCTCTTTACCCTATGTATACACACTTCAAATAACTGAGAGGCAATAATTTTAACAACTTTCTCATCTTTTATTTTTTGAATTTTAGGTTTAAAGTCTTTACCTAATACAAAGTCACCTTTATGAATATTATTATTAGTCAAAAAAATACATTTACCTTGGTAACCATGAAAATCATTCTTCCATGTGTACCGATTTTCATAAGCCTTCCTGAAAATCTCTTTACAATTAATTTCTTTTAGATTATCCATTAATTTTTTAAAACGTGAAATAATTCTACAAAAAAAAACCTCCCTGTTGATGGGGAGGTTTTTTATAAGATTAAATTAGTTTTGAGTAATTTTTGTATTTTCTATATTGTCAAATGCTTGACCAATTTTCTTAAAGTCAAATCCCATTGCTCTTAACGCGTGCCAGAGATGACCTTGTAAGAAAAAGAAACCCAAATAGAAATGAGTGTTGGCTAGCCAAGCTCTTGAGCTATAAGCTCCTGAACCTAAATTTACAGTATCAGTAAAATAAGGTGCGAATTCAAATTGAAGTTTTAACGGTTCTCCATATAGATCTACAGGATATATGGTTGTATTTGAAGCACACCAAAAAGCTGCTACAAATGCCATATAAGAAACACCAACGACTGAGTATGACAAAATAGCCTCAGCACCAAGTAAACCTTTTCCTTTAAATTCTGTATATTCTCCAAATTGTTTAGTACAAATATGGAAAACTCCACCAATTATTTCGAGGAAGGCTAAGAAAGCATGTCCTCCCATAACATCTTCTAAACTATCTATTTTTAAAAAATCAAATTGATGATTCCAAATAGCAGCAATATCTAAATTGTAAACAACTTGCCTTGTAGATCCTATCGCTGGGTCATAAATTCCATGAATGCGAGCCCATTCAACAAACATTATTGCCCCAAGACCAAGAAAGATCAGATGATGACCAAGAATAAAAGTTAATTTGTCTGGATCATCCCACTCAAAATCAAATTTTTGTGGCTTACTATTCTCTGGATAGTCTCCAAGATCACCTGCAAATTTATTGGAGTGTAATAATCCACCTGCACCTAATACAGCTGAGAAGATTAGATGCAATGTGCAAATAACTACAATTCCATATGGTTCTGTAATAACACCATTTTCAATGCCACCAATTCCTATACCCGCTAGGTGAGGTAAAACAATTGCTTTCTGTGCACCCATTGGAATACTGGCGTCGTAACGTGCCAATTCGAATAATCCAAAAGCTCCTGCCCAGAACATCATTAATCCTGCATGGGCAGCGTGAGCTGCTATGAATTTACCCGAACGGCCTACAACACCAGAATTTCCTGCGTACCAGTCATAGGTGACATCAGATTTTCCGTAAGTTTGTAACACTTGATTTAAGTAAACAGCATGTTAAACATATTGCTATTCAGTATGTTTTTTACATGTTCTTTACAGATTTAATTACTTATGTAAAAAAAACATATTTTGAGAGAACAAATGTTACAAATTAGAAAGTAATATCTTTGAAAGCTTACGCCAATGAAGGTATTTCACCTTTTAATTGAGAAGCCCATGCTTCGAGACGTGAATCAGTCAAATCAGACTCACTATCCTCATCAAGAGGCAATCCACAAAAGCTTTCTCCAATTACGCTTTTAGACTCATCAAATGTATATGATGATTTATCTACGTATCCGACCATTTCAGCACCTGCTTTTGTGAAGTAGCTATGGAGTTCTTCCATGGCATCACAATAATTTTCTGTATAGGTAGAAGAATCTCCTAAACCAAAAATTGCAACCTTTTTTCCTGATAAACTTAGTTCACCAATGTCCTCCAAGATTGAATCCCAAGCAGTTCCTGATCTTTCTTGATCTGCTCCTGTGTTCCATGTAGGTATGCCACAGATAATCCCATCAAGACCTTCTAATTCTGAAAGATCATCCACATCAGATACATCTTTGGGTGCTTCTGCTGAAGAAATAAAATTGTGAAGACGATCAGCTACGTCTTCGGTTTTTCCAGTTGTAGTTGCGTAATAAATTCCTACAGTCATAACTTCAAAATGTTTACCTTAAAATAATAAAATCTAAAAACATTAAATTTATTTCTTAAAAAACTTTTTCATGTAAAATTTTATACTAATTAAGGTTAGAAAAATTTTTTGGGATTAATTTAAAAAAAAATTAAAACATTGTGACTGAAAAACTACAAAATGATATCAATAATCTGGTAAAGGAATTCAAATTTAAAGGGAAGAAATTTTTTAAATTAATTATTTTATTTGGCTTATTGGGAGATTTTGATAGCTTTGAATACGCAATAAATTTGAAGAATTTTATCAATAACAAGCAAGATGAAAATTTGGATATTTTTGCAATCGCTATTGGGAACCAAAATGGGAAAGAAAAATTTTGTAAGTTTACTGGCTTTCCTTCAGAAAATTTAATAGTTGTCTCTGATAACCAAGTTCATAATGATTTAAAAGTCTCAAGAGGATTAGATATAGGTTTTGGAGGTTGGATAAATATGCTCCTTATGTTATCAGGAATAAATTCTTTTAAAACAATAAAGGAAGTTATTAGAGGTTATACAGGTGACCATAAAGCAGAACAAATCTATTCAAAATCTGAGAAAATTAAGGTTTTAAAATTCTTGAATTTTTCAGGTGATTCTTTCAGTAAGGTTTTCGGGGATGGTTATTTGAGGCCATTTGAATTGGCAACATTTAGATTGAATAATATGAATGAAATAATTCAAAATTGGGGTGATTATATCCTTGATGAAAAATATTTACCTCAAAGAGGAGCCTCTTTTTTATTAGATGAAAAAAATCAAATTGTTTATAAATTTTTTTCAAGTGATGTACTTGGCTATTCTTCAAATATGAGACATCCTTTAGGATTCTTATCTGATTTAATAAAAGAATAGTTTTTTATGAACATAGACATATTTGGATATTTTGCAGCAATTTTGACAACGGCAGCATTTCTACCTCAATTGATAAAGACTATAAAAACCAAAAAGGCAGATGATGTTTCCCTCACAACCTTAATAATGTTTATTATCGGAGTTTTGTCTTGGATTATTTACGGTTATAAAATTTCATCTAATCCCATATTGATAGCTAATTCAATTACCTTAATCTTAAATCTCTTGATATTAATCTCAAAAATATATTTCTCAAAAACCTTAAATCAGCAATAATTATATTAATAGCATTAAATTATAGAATTTTTACTTAAATCTTATTTATGATAAAAATAAATTTTTACTTATCTTGAAAACTTCAAAATGCTGGGTTTGGTTTAAAGGAAGCCTAAACAACGGTGGTTTTTGGAAAGAGGGTTTTACATGTACATTTGATGAAAAGCCTGGAGTTTTAATTGAAAGTCCTGCTTTCGTAACTTGTAGAGTTCCCAATTGGAGAGTTTTGACTAAAGAACCAGAGGATTTAAATAAATCTCCCTTAATCCCTGATAATGCAATTTGGAAAATAATTTAATTAATTTATGCAAGAAAAGTTTTGACTGTCCGATGACAAGTTAATATTGCTTTATTAAATAATTGATTAATACCATTTACTCTCTCTTTACAAGTATTATCCCTTTCTT
The DNA here is from genome assembly GCF_017696175.1 of Prochlorococcus marinus XMU1404. NCBI lineage: Bacteria > Bacillati > Cyanobacteriota > Cyanophyceae > Synechococcales > Prochlorococcaceae > Prochlorococcus > Prochlorococcus marinus. Next base: position 98,701 of record NZ_JAAORE010000003.1, read on the forward strand.
AATTTTTGGTTTTTTTCTTGGGAAAAAGAATCCAAAGATTTCCAAGTATATTGCAAGACCTCTTATAAGATTTGGCATTCCATTAAGTGTGATGGGGCTTTTATTAAAAGAGGGTATAGATATAAACCTTATTAAAAGCGCATTCTTAGCATTCTCCCTAATAGGGATTTTAATAGTTTTGATAAATATATTCTCAATATTAAAAAAAAGACTTCCAAATTATAGTGTGCAGCTAGCCGGCCTAATAGGTAATACATCATTTCTCGGAATACCAATTGCAATAGCTCTTCTCCCTTCAACAACTATTAACTTCACAATAGGATTTGACTTGGGAACAACACTATTCGCTTGGATATTTGGACCTTTTTTTCTACAAGAAAAATCTCCAATCAAAAAAATCCCAAATATCAAAGGCTTATTAAATGCTTTAATAAATAGTCCTGCATCAAGAGGGATCATTGGTGTACTTTTGGCATATCTTTTCCAAATAGACGATATATTAGGCGATTACCTTTGGATACCTGCAAGAATAGTAATTGCTTTGGCAATAATAATTGTAGGAACAAGATTAGGGATAATAACAAATCAAAAGGGTAAATTTTTTGATCTAAATGAAGAAATTAAATATTCAGTTTTATTAAAGTTATTTGTTCTTCCTTTTATAGTATTTTTAATGAGCAAATTTTTAAACTTTGACTTTTATCAGGCATCAGCAGTAATTCTTCAGGCAGGAACCCCAACGGCAATATCCACAATTTTAATGGCTGAAGCTTATGACGTGAAACAAAAAATCGCCTCAAAAATTCTTTTTACGACAACCATAATTTCAATAGTTACAATTCCTCTTTTAAAAATTTTCATTAATGCGTTTAACTAAAAATTCTTAAAGCTTTAAGCATGATTAATGTATATTGTAAAGATATTATCCTGAGATATACATAATGTCTTAAGATTTAGGTTATGAAGTATGCAAACCAAGGAAATGAATATATCCCCATAGATCTAAGGATTTCTGTGAGAAGAGAAACTCTAAGGCTCATTTCGGAGATGGCTGAAGATATGGGGATAAGCATTAATGAAGTTTTTAGTTTTTTAGCTGAAGATTCTGTCATCGATCTCGAATTGCTCGAAGACTTGAATGAAATTAAGATACCTAGTAAGTGCAGCCTCGATGACCTAAAAAACGCCATTCTTAAAAAAAGACTTTCCTAAAATTTTTCAACTTTTCTATTTTTCCAGTCAGATTTATAACCACTATCAACTAAAAGTTCAGAATACTTATTTAAATCACTTTTCTGAATTCGCCATAAATCATAAATACCATATCCACCCAATTTTTGATGATTAATATTTGACCAATGCTTTTGGCGCGAAGAGTATTTATCTATCACTACCAACAAAGATTTGTATTCATAGTCAGGCTGATCCTCATAATTTTCTCTCCTATCATTATTAAGCCTGTCTGAAAGATTAATTAATCCTTCTTCAGTATTTGCTTCATAAAAAACTATTTGTCTCGAATAATAATGTAAAGACGGTTTTCTTATCCCGATCATTGCTAAAGTTTCGTTTCCCTCACGAATACTTAAAATTAATTTCGAGATATTCCTCAAAGGTAATTGCCTAGAAGTATCTGCTAATTTTCTTATAGGTGACATCAAAAAAGATTGTCCAACTAAAAGAAAAATTTGAAGATAAAGCAAGATATTTTTTGATTTTAAAGAAAATAAAAGTATTGCAAGAATGGCAAATAAAGAAAAGAACAATTTGGCTTTGAAAATTATCCCTGTAGTTATTAGTTTTGATGCAAGATCAGGCATTTCTGGATCATTGATTGAACTCAACCAAATATTGGAGAAAAAGAATACTAGTGAAGCGCCAAACAAAATTAAAATATTAAAAATCCATAAATATGAATAAGTTTTATTTGGGATCTTTAAGCTTACAAAACTATTACTGATTAAAATTGCTGCTGCTGGAATTGCTGGCAACCAATAGCTCGGCAATTTCGTAGCCGAAATACTAAAAAATACTAAAACTGAGATTAACCAACATATTGAATACGTATAAAGTGTTTGTGAAATCTCGCTACTGCTTTCTGAACTTTTCAGGAAATCCTTAAAAGCTTTAAAAATACCATGAAATAAAAAAGGGGTGAATGGTAATGAAGCTAACATCATTATGTAGAGAAAATACCACAATGGTTCTGCATGATTATTGACGACTGATGTATATCTTTGAAAATTGTGATAACCAAAAAAGTTGTCCCAAAAAGGTTTTCCCTCTTTTATTAGTTCCAAGATGTACCATGGGATACTTATTAGGATTGTTATAAACAAACCTTTCTTAGGGTTTATCTTGCAAAGCAAGCTTCTCCAATTCCTCTGACAAAATAAAAAAGATGTAATAGTTAATGTTACTAAAACAAAAGCAACAGGCCCCTTAGTTAAAATTGCAAATCCCAAAAAAACCCATGCTGAAATGCATTGATCGTTATTTTCACTTGCCATTCTTCTCCAAAACAAAAGCAAGCTAATCCCTAGAGTTCCAGTTAACAAAGCATCACTTACAGCAGCTCTACTCCAGATAATTATCAATGGAGACAAAGCGAAACCTAAAGATGCAACTATTGGAGTGAGAAATTGCCTATCACCTTTCTGCGGCCAACAAAACAAAGTATCTCCAATCATCAACATTAAAAGTAATGATCCAAAAGCCGATGGAAGTCTTGCTGATAGTGTCCCTAAACTATCCCAAATTTCATTTTTCGGTAATGAGTAAAGTAAACTCATTAGCCAATATATAAGTGGAGGCTTATCAAAACGGAAAATTCCATTGACTTTTGGAGTTAACCAATCACCAGATTCACTCATTGCTCTTGCAGCAGCTGCGAATAATGGGGGAGTTTCATCAACCAGTCCTGTTGTCCCTAAATCTAAAATAAATATGATTATCCCTGAAACCAAAACAATCAATGATGTTAAAACTCTTTTCCTTGAGTTAAGAAGAATCATTTAATATATAAGCTTACTAATATTCTTTGATTACCTTATTAAGCCAGTTCACAACCTTGTTAGCAAATATATCTGTGGAAGCATTTTTTTCTACCCATTCTCTACAATTTTCACGCCTTATCTTTTTGACAATCTTTACGTAGGAAAGCAAAGTTTCTTTATCATCAGGATGCGCAAGATATCCTGTTTCTCCATGCTGAATAATTTCACTTGGGCCTCCCCTTCTGTAAGCTACAACTGGCACCCCACAGGCTAATGCTTCAACAATAACGTTTCCATATGCCTCATTCCATTTTGGAGTATTTAACAAAACCCTGCATTTACCAAGTTCTTTTTGTAATTCATAGGTTGTTAAAAACCCCATCCAATTTATAGTTCCTTTAGGAAATGATTGTTCAATCTTTTTGGCATAGGTCTCATCTTCTATAAATCCCCAAACATTTAGTTTTTCGCCAAGTTTATTTGCCACATAAACTGCATCCTCTAAACCTTTCTCCTTCGCTACTCTTCCAACCCAAGCCAGTGGTCCATTCACAGAATCTAGAAAATTATAATTTTCTAGCTTAAAACCATTACCAATAATTATTGGTTTTTTTATAAATGAATAATCGTTAGCTTGTATTTTCGAATGAAAAGCAAAATTATATGGATATTTAGCATATACCTTTGAGATTAAATTACTTATTACTGAGCTTTGAGAACCCATACTAATAATATGTGCAATGGGTATCTCTACATTTAAAGTCATCCAAATAGGAAGCCAATCATAGGACATGTTCAAAATTACATCTGCTTGTTTTGCAATATCTATTCCTTTTTCAAGCATTCCTGCTAGAAGGGAATTGTCTGGGATAGTTACAGGAGAATTATAATTTTGATGTTGCCAACTAATTTGATCTTCACCTTCTATAAAATATAATTTTGCTTTTTGATTACATTTAAATAACTTAGAGTTTTTGGGAGCTATCACTTCTACCGAATGGCCTAAAGAAAGCAAACCCGAAACTAAGGAATTCAAAGTCAATTCAACTCCTCCACCTTTGCCGCTTCCAAGGAACCCTATTGGTGTACTAATCAATACAATATGCATTATTAGATTTTATTTTCTAAGAAACTAATTAAATAGTAGTATCTGTCTTTCTATTTTCCCACAATGACCTTCTCTGGCTAACAAAAAATACCGAGATAAGAACAAATACGACTCCTATCCATTGCAAAATAGTAAGTCTTTCATCTAACCAAATTCCTCCACTAAGAAGAGCAAATACGGGAGTTAAAAAAGCAAGGGTACTAAATCCTGTTATTTCTTTATTATTAGCGAAATAGAAAAACAATCCATAAGCTATTGCCCCTCCAAATATACTTGCAAATGACATGAGTCCCCAATCAAATATTGACCAATTTGGGATAATTTGAGAATTTGATTGTAAGAAATACCTAATAATCAAGGGCAAGCTCCCTAAAACCATATGCCATCCTGTAACCGCGACTGGATCACTTTTAGTGCAAGTGAACCTAATTAAAATTGTTCCTAGTGCCATAGCTAGAGAAGCTGCAAGCATCCAAAGTTCTCCAAAGTTAAAAGCCATATCACTAATAGAATTATCAGACATTAACCACCAATTTTCTAAAAATTCTTGCGGAACTCCTAAGAAAACTATTCCTCCCAAGCCAAAAAGTAAGCCTAACCATCCAATTGGATTAATTAAATTCCCAAATATCGCTCTTGCTAAAATCGCTACCAAAAGAGGCTGAGAATCAATCAATACGGAGCCTAGGCCTGCTCCAGTTTTTTCAATACCATAAGTTAAAAACAGCTGAAAAAAAGTAGCGTCAACTATCGTAAAAATAAAAAACCACTTCAAGTCGCACTTATAAATTTTTAAATCTCTTTTAAACAAATATGTTGTTATAAGAACAAGAATTCCTGCAGGAAGTAACCTTAAAGAAGCGACAAATTCTGGGCCAGCACTAGATACTAAGGGCGTCATAGCCGCCATTGAAGTCCCCCAAAGTGCAAAAGGGAGTATCATTAAAAACCAATTTAGGATTGAATTCATTAGGTCTGCTGATAGTCTTTTTAAAGTAGTTTTATGTATTTACTTTAAAAAGAATGATTTGGCCTTTTAGACGAAAGTCAAAAAAAAGAATGGCTCGTATCGTAATCGATGAGCCAATTACAAGTTCAACGAGAATTTCTGTCCTTAAAGCCCTCAAACAAGTTGAGGATAGAGAATTTCCTGCTTTAATCGTGAGGATTGATTCTCCAGGGGGGACTGTAGGCGATAGCCAAGAAATATACTCTGCTATTAAAAGACTAAAAGATAAAGGATGTAAAGTTATTGCTAGTTTTGGAAACATATCAGCCTCTGGAGGTGTTTACATAGGTGTCGCATCTCACAAAATAGTTGCGAATCCTGGCACAATTACAGGGTCTATTGGTGTGATTATAAGAGGAAATAATTTGTCTGAATTATTAGATAAAATTGGTATAAAATTTGAAACTGTCAAAAGCGGGGTATTCAAAGATATCCTTTCCCCAGATAAAGCTTTAAGTGAGGAGGGCAGAGAGCTACTCCAAGGCCTTATAGACGAAAGCTATAAACAATTCACTGAAGCTGTTGCTGAAGGTAGAAATTTACCGATAGAAGAAGTCAGAAAGTTTGCAGATGGAAGAATTTTCACTGGTACACAAGCAAAAGAATTAGGTCTTATTGATGAGATTGGAGATGAATTTGTTGCAAGGGAACTTGCCGCAAGAATGGTTAATATTGATCCCAAAATACAACCTTTGACATTTGGGAAGAAAAAAAAGAAGATACTTGGCCTAATTCCTGGAAGTAAAATTATTGAAGAAGTTATTAATAATATCTTTTTTGAGATTGATTCATCCAATAAAATACTTTGGTTATATAAGCCCTAAACAAATATGCATGAAAAAATGAAAGATGATTATAGAATTTCATTTATTCGAGGAGCTACAACAGCAACTGGGAATTCTGCTAAAGAGATAGAGGATGCCGTAGTGGAATTAATAGATGAATTGATTGCGCGCAACAACCTGCTTAAGACTAACTTATTATCCATTACATTCACCGCAACAAAAGACTTAGATGCATGTTTCCCTGCTTCAATTGCCAGGAAATGTAATGGACTTGATTCAGTTGCTTTTCTAGACTGTCAACAAATGTATGTCGCTAATGATGTAGATTTTTGTATAAGAATAATGGCACAGGTTTTATTACCTTCAAATACTCCTGTAAATCATCCCTATTTAAGAGGAGCCTCAAAATTAAGGAGCGATAGATGTTAACCTTAATGCAACAATTTTTCCACTTAAAATTTGTATAGAGTAAATTAATGCTAAAAATCCTTTTAATCAATGTTTAAAAAAACAAATAATCTTGATTTGAATTTTAAAATTTTAAGATTTCTTCTAATTCCTACAATTTTAGTTTCAACTCCATTCTTCAATAAGATACAAGAAGCTAAAGCAGGTTTAGAATTGCAATGGGACCAAGACTCTTCATACAGGAGATTAAAGTGGTTTCAAAAAGAGAATAGGAGAAGACTTAAAAATACAATTTATTTTTTTTTAAGGCCATCTGATAGAAATTCCGAACTCTTAAAAATAAATCTAGCCATCCCTAAACCTTTTAAATCAACCTTAAAAGAGGAAAAAATAAGTCTTTGCAAGGTAAGAATAGGCGGTTTTGAAAATAGAACTAAATGTTTAGAAAATATTCCTGCTGATATTGAAATTAAAACTGATGAATCTTCATCCTTACGTTCAATTAATATTTACCCTTATAGCCCAATCCCTAATAATAAAAATAGTTATGCAATTGTTCTAAAAGTATTTAATCCTAAAAAGTCAGGTTTGTTCCAATTCCATTCATATGGGCAATCGAAAGGAACATCATTTTCAAGATATTTAGGAAGCTCGACTATAGTGATCGATTAAATGATAAATTTAATTATGTATATTAAAAAAAATGACTAAAAGAACTTTTGGCGGAACTTCAAGAAAAAGAAAACGCGTATCTGGTTTTAGAGTAAGAATGCGTTCTCATACTGGAAGAAGAGTAATTAAAAGCAGAAGACAAAAAGGTAGAGAACGAATAGCTGTCTAAATCCATAATAAAAATGGCTTTACCTAAAAATATGCGTTTAAAAGGCTATAGAACTTTTAACTATATTCATAAAAATTCAACGAAATATCACGGGAAGTTGATGACATTTAAACTAGTGAGATCAAATCCGAGAATACTCTCATCCCATAAAATCAAAAATATATCAGACAATTTGAGGATTGCTATCGCTATAAGTAAAAAAGTTTCAAAAAAAGCTGTTAATAGAAATAGATTAAGAAGAATTTTGCAAGAGTGGTTGTTAACAAACATAAAAAAAATTAATAACCACAAACCTTATTGGTTACTTGTTAACCTTAAATCTGGGGATTTCTTCAATGATGAAAAGAGACTTTTGGAGGAATTTCAAAACTTAATGCTCAAATCTCATCTAATTAAATGATTAATATGAATGAAGAAACTTTTTACGAAGGTGGTCCCGCAAAGAGTGATTTAGTTATAAATCTATTAGCTGGACTAACTCTGCTTGGTTTGCCATTTACTTTTGCAGCAATTGTTAGAGCCTTGTGGTTGAGATATAAAATCACAAACAAGAGGATTACAATAGAAGGTGGTTGGTTTGGTAAAAACAAAACACAAGTTTCATTAAATAACATTGAAGAAATAAGATCTATTCCAAGGGGATTTGGATCATATGGTGATATGGTTCTTATTCTTAATGACGGGTCAAAAGTTGAGATGAAATCATTACCTATATTCAGAGACAAGCAAAAATTTATTGAAGAAAATATAAGTAAGAGATCCCAATCAATAAATCTTAATGAGGTGCAAGGATTTGCTACTAAATCCTAAATAAATTAATTACAAAAAACTTTTTTTCTTGTAAAATAAAATGTCTACTAAAATTTCACTCTTTTTAATATCGTGATAGGGTTCATCTCTGAAAAACTACTTATCCCGATTCTAGATTTTTTCTACGGTTTAGTCCCAAGTTATGGTTTAGCAATCGTTGCATTAACAGTTGTTATTAGAATTGCACTTTTCCCATTAAGCGCTGGTTCAATTAGAAGCGCTAGAAGGATGAAGATTGCACAACCCGTAATGCAAAAAAGGCAAGCAGAAATCAAATCTAAGTTCTCAGGTGATCCAAAAAAACAACAAGAAGAATTAGGAAAATTAATGAATGAGTTTGGGAGCCCTCTAGCTGGATGCCTTCCATTAATAGTACAAATGCCTGTCCTATTTGCATTATTTGCAACTCTAAGAGGTTCACCGTTCGCTGATGTTCCTTACAACATTAATCTTAAGGTAGTTCCTCAAGATCAAATTGCAGCTATCGACCCAAAGCCATATAAATCCCCAAGACACTCTATATTTATTACAGAAAAATCTCATTTCCCTGTCGTGGCAACCATCCCTAATGGAACAAAGTTAGGAACAGAAGAATCAATTAAAATAAATTTGCAAACAACAAATGGTAACAGCTATTCGGAAGTACTATCTAATTACGATAATGGCTCAAAATTCCTCCCTACTTGGAAGGTTTCAAAAGGGTCTGAAAATATTAAGGTTTCTCAAGACGGGACCGTAACAGCAATTAAACCAGGAGATGCAACAATTGAAGCAAAGATTCCTGGTTTAGCCGCTAAAAGTGGATTTCTTTTTATTAAAGCACTTGGTCAAGTTGGCTTTTATGTAGATGGATCAATTAATTGGGATATTGCCACACTTGTAGGTGCCTTTGGATTGACTTTATTACTATCTCAAATTTTGTCTAGCCAAGGAATGCCTGCCAACCCTCAGCAATCAACAGCTAACAAAATTACTCCTGTAATGATTACTGGTATGTTTCTGTTTTTCCCGCTCCCTGCAGGAGTATTACTATATATGGTTGTTGCAAACATATTTCAAGCATTTCAGACTTTCCTTCTTAATAAAGAAGCTCTTCCTGAGAATCTGCAGAAAATTTTGGATCAACAATTATTGGGGAAAAATGAAGCCATCACAACTTCTGCTTCAACTATTACTGAGAAACGATTACCTTTTGAACCTAACAATAAAAAATAGTCTTAACTTTATATAATGGACTCTTGGTGTAAGAATTTAGAATTACTAATTAAATCAAGAACTTCATTAATTTGGATAAGAACTAAAGAAGAGGAAAGATTAGAAAAAATAATTAATTTCTCATGTAAAAGATTAAATATAAAAAGGTACGTTTCCTGGGATTGTGTTAATGGAATTAAAGGATTAGTAAACGAAGAAGGTAAATATTCAAACAATCCATTAGGAATACTTAACTGGCTAAAAGAACAAAATTCTGAAGTGCCTACAATATTGTTGGTTAAAGATTTTCACAAATTTTATGATGATCCGTCCATAAATAGAACTATTAAAGAACTATCTTCTTGTCTTAGGGAAACTAATAATAATTTAATTATTAGTTCACATCTATTTCCATCGTCAGAAGAACTTGATGAACTGATGTCAATAGTTAACTTACCTTTACCGGATCAAAATGAGTTAAAAAATCTTATAAAAAAAATTGCCATAAACACTAATTCAAATCTTAATGAACAAGACTTAAATGAACTTTCTATAGCTTCTAGTGGATTAACTGAAATAAAAGTAAAACAAGTTACTGCAAAGGCACTTACTCAAAGAGGGAAAATAAGTAAAGAAGATATCAAAGACATTCTTGAAGAGAAAAAACAAGTTATAGCTAGAAGTGAAATTTTAGAATTTTTTGAAGCCAAATCAAGTCAAGATGATATTGGAGGTTTAAATGTTTTAAAAGTTTGGCTTAATCAAAGATATAGGGCCTTTTCTAAAGAAGCTAGAGAATACGGGCTACCAATTCCAAAAGGAGTATTACTTGTCGGAGCTCAAGGAACGGGTAAATCACTTACTGCAAAATCAATTTCCAAAAGCTGGTCGATGCCTCTTCTTAGATTAGATGTTGGAAGACTGTTTTCTAGCCTTGTTGGTTCAAGTGAGGCAAGGACAAGAGAAACAATATCTAGAGCAGAATCCATGTCGCCTTGTATCCTTTGGATTGATGAAATTGATAAAGGCTTTGGTGGAGACGCCCGTAGTGATGGAGGGACCAGTCAAAGGGTACTGGCAAGTTTGTTAACATGGATGGCTGAAAAAGAATCCGCCGTATTTGTAATTGCCACAGCTAATGCTATAGAAAAACTTCCTGCTGAATTATTAAGAAAAGGTAGGTTTGATGAGATATTTTTTCTTGATTTACCAAATTCAAAAGAAAGGTTAAGCATTCTTGATTTACACTTAAAAAAAAGAAGACCAAGTTACAGTTTCCCTCTATCAACAATTGTTGACAGAACAGACGGATATTCAGGAGCAGAACTTGAACAAGCAGTAATTGAGGGGATGCATATTTCATTCTCTGAAGATAGAGAGCTCACAGAGAAAGATTTAATCAAGGCAGTTTCTGAACTAGTTCCCTTATCCAGAACGGCCAAAGAGCAAATTGATTTACTAAAAGAGTGGTCATCTACAGGTCGGGCCCGTTCAGCATCTTAACTAAATTATAATTTATAAAAGTTATTTCATAAGTTAGGAATCATTAATTAAGTTAATTTTTCATCAAAAATACTTAATAATGTATCTAGATTAACTATCTTAATTAAGGTATAGAAAAAAAAGAGTGTTAGATCAAAAATTAATAAGAGAAAATCCAACATTTGTTGAAGAGAGTTTATCCCTAAGAGGAAAAGTTTATAATATATCTCCTTTACATGAATTAACTGTTAAAAAAAAAGAAATTGATATAGAAATATCGAGTTTACAATCTGAGAGTAAAAAACTAAGTAAATTAATCGGTCAAGAAATTGGCAAATCTCAAAGTAATAACAATACTATAGAACTGAAAAATCTGAAGAAAAAGGGAAACGAATACAGAATCAAAATTTCTGAATTTGAAGAAAAACAAAGAATTTTAGATAAACAAATTAATAACGAGATTTGCAATTTACCAAATTTCCCAAGCAAAGATGCACCTATCGGGAAAGATGAAAGAAATAATGTCCAAGTTAAAACTTGGGGTGACCCTTTAGCAACAGATAATCTTAAATCTCACTGGGAAATAGGCGAGAATCTTAATCTTTTTGACTCTGTTAAATCAACAAAAATATCAAAAAGTCGTTTTATTACACTTATTGGGAATGGCGCAAAATTAGAGAGGGCATTAATTAATTTTATGCTCGATATTCATACTAAAAACGGTTATTTAGAGTTAATGCCTCCAGCTTTAGTAAATTCAGAAAGTCTAACAGGGTCTGGACAATTACCTAAATTTTCAAATGAAAGTTTTAAGTGTGCTAATGACGATTTATGGCTTTCGCCCACAGCTGAGGTTCCACTAACTGCTTTTCATAGACATGATATTATTGATCCTAAGCAGTTACCTATTAAGTATGTTGCATATAGCCCGTGTTTTAGGAGAGAAGCTGGAAGTTATGGCAGGGATACTAAAGGATTAATAAGACTTCATCAATTTAATAAGGTAGAGCTTTATTGGTTTTGTGATCCAAATAAATCTCTAGAGGCTCATAAAATGATTACTTCTGACGCAGAAAGCATTTTAAAAAAGCTCAACCTTCCTTACAGATTAGTAGATATTTGTACTGGAGACTTAGGATTCTCTTCTAGCAGAACTTTTGATCTTGAAGTATGGCTACCAAGTAGTCAATCTTATCGAGAAATTTCAAGTTGCAGCAATTGTTTAGACTTTCAAGCGCGGAGATCATCAATTAGAACAAAAATTGATAAAAAAAATACTTATTTACATACCTTAAATGGCAGTGGTCTCGCTATTGGAAGGACAATGGCTGCAATTCTCGAGAATGGTCAACAAACTGATGGGAGCGTTAAGATCCCAGAGGCTCTAGTTCCATATTTTGGATCAAATTTTTTAAAAACTGCTTAATATAAAAAGATGAATGTTTTAACTTCAATAACGGTTCTAGGATTTCTCATTTTTTTTCATGAGATGGGTCATTTTCTCGCCGCAATTTTACAAGGTATTTATGTTGATGGATTTTCAATTGGTTTTGGACCTGCCATAATTCAGAAAAAATATAAACATATCACTTATTCTTTGAGGGCCTTTCCTCTCGGTGGCTTCGTTTCCTTCCCTGACGAAGAGCTAAATAATATTGATTCAAAAGATCCTAATCTTTTGAAAAATAGGCCGATAATTCAGAGAGTAATTGTAATCTCCGCAGGAGTATTTGCTAACTTAATTCTTGCATACACTATACTTATTTTAAATGTAACCACAGTTGGTATTCCATTTGATCCAGAACCAGGTATTTTGGTCTTAGCTACACAGCCTGATAAGGCTGCTTCAATTGCAGGCTTACAACCCGGTGATAAAATTTTAAAAATTAAAACCAATACTTTAGGAGCTGGTGATCAAGCCGTTTCCACCCTAGTAAAAGAGATCCAAAAATCATCAAATGAAAGAATATCTTTAGAAATTGAGAGGAACGGAGTTTTTAAAAATTTAACATTAGTACCAAAAAATGTTGATGGGAAAGGGACAATAGGAGCTCAATTACAGCCAAATATAAAGAAAGAAACTAAAAAGACAAAAAATTTTTACGAACTTTTTAAATACACTAATAATGAATTCTCATCACTTTTGGTCAAAACTATTCAAGGTTATAAAGGATTAGTAACAAATTTTTCCTCAACAGCGCAACAATTAAGTGGTCCAGTAAAAATCGTTGAAATTGGCGCTCAATTATCACAACAAGGAGGTACAGGAATACTATTATTTGCGGCTTTAATTTCTATTAATTTAGCAGTTCTAAATTCATTGCCTTTGCCACTATTAGACGGAGGGCAACTTGTTTTTACTTTGATTGAAGGGTTAAGAGGAAAACCTGTTCCAGTTAAAGTACAAATGGTTGTTACTCAATCAAGCTTTTTTCTCTTGGTAGGACTAAGTGTGCTTCTAATTATTAGAGACACTAGTCAGTTATTAATCGTACAAAGATTATTTAACCAATAAAATTGCTAAAATTGAATACCTAGATGTTAGAATACAAAATATTTTAATTTTTTAAATGGCAAAAAAGTCCATGATTGCGAGAGAAGTTAAGCGCAAAAAGCTCGTGAAAAAATATGCCGCAAAGAGAAAATCATTACTAGATGAATTTAATGCCGCAAAGGATCCCATGGAAAGGTTAGAAATCCATAGAAAGATTCAAGGGCTTCCAAGAAACTCTGCTCCAAATAGAGTTAGAAATAGATGTTGGGCAACTGGCAAACCAAGAGGGGTTTATAGAGATTTTGGCCTATGCAGGAATCAGTTGAGGCAAAGAGCTCACAACGGTGAACTTCCAGGTGTAGTTAAATCCAGTTGGTAGTAAAAATTATTTGCTTAATTTTCACTTAGAATTAACAATCTTATAGAGATTAAGAGTTAAATTCTGGGAAGTTTTAAAAATTTTTACAGCTTATCTAAATAATTTACTCAATATGTCCCTATAAAATGTAAGAATAAATTATGTATAGATTTATATTTTAAAAAGTGGAAGGACAAAATAAGTCGATCACGTTTGACGGACGAGAGATACGACTAACAACAGGGCTATATGCACCTCAAGCAAACGGTTCAGTAATGATTGAGTGTGGTGACACCTCCTTATTAGTTACAGCAACAAAAACAACAAAAAAAGAGGTTTCAGACTTTTTACCTCTAATTTGTGATTACGAGGAAAAACTTTATGCTGCTGGAAGAATTCCTGGCGGTTTCATGAGAAGGGAGGGTCGTCCTCCGGAAAGAGCAACTTTAGTCTCAAGATTGATAGATAGACCGATGAGGCCTCTTTTCCCTAGTTGGATGAGAGATGAAATTCAGATTGTTGCTTCCTGCCTTTCTCTTGATGAAAGAGTACCAGCAGATGTACTTGCTGTTACAGGAGCATCAATTGCTACCTTAGTGGGAGAAATACCATTTTATGGGCCAATGGCTGCTGTTAGAGTCGGTCTAATAGGTGATGATTTTATTCTAAATCCAAGCTATAGAGAGATAGAAAAAGGTGATCTAGACATTGTTATAGCAGGTTCACCAGATGGTATCGTAATGATTGAAGCTGGTGCCAATCAATTATCCGAGCAAGATACTATTGAAGCAATAGATTTTGGGTATGAGGCTGTTACTGAACTTATTAAATCTCAAGAAGATTTACTGAATGATTTAGGGATAAAACAGATTAAGCCAATAGCAAAGGAAGAAGATAAAACATTAGCCACATATTTGGAAAAAAATTGCACTAAATCTATAAATCTTATTTTAAAGAAATTTGAGCAAACAAAAGATGAAAGGGATCTTGAACTTGAGAAAATAAAACTTGACACTCAAAGCAAAATTGATTCCCTAAAAGATGACAACGAAATAAAAGTTTTAATCTCGGAGAATGAAAAGTTAATACACTCAGATTTTAAAAAACTCACTAAGAAATTAATGAGAGCACAAATTATTTCTGATGGGAAAAGAGTTGATGGGCGCGATCTTGATGAGGTCAGAAAGATATCTGCAAATGCAGGAATATTACCTAAGAGAGTGCACGGTTCAGCCTTATTTCAGAGAGGGCTTACGCAAGTTTTATCAACTACGACACTAGGCACACCAAGTGACGCACAAGAGATGGACGATCTTAATCCAAGTACTGAGAAAACTTATCTCCACCATTATAATTTCCCTCCATATTCAGTTGGAGAAACTAGACCGATGAGAACGCCAGGTAGAAGAGAAATTGGCCATGGCGCTCTAGCTGAAAGAGCAATAATTCCAGTTTTACCAGGCAAAGAGACTTTTCCATATGTACTTCGAGTCGTAAGTGAAGTCTTAAGTTCAAATGGATCTACATCAATGGGGTCTGTATGCGGAAGCACACTTTCATTATTAGATGCAGGAGTACCTCTAAAAGCCCCAGTTAGTGGAACAGCAATGGGTTTAATTAAGGAGGATAAAGAAGTTAGGATACTTACAGACATCCAAGGTATTGAGGATTTCCTAGGGGATATGGATTTCAAAGTTGCAGGGACAGAAAAAGGTATCACTGCATTGCAAATGGACATGAAAATAACAGGCTTACCAATATCAGTCATATCTGATGCGATTAAAAAAGCTCGTCCAGCCAGGTTACATATATTAGAAAAAATGCAAGAAGCCATTGACAAACCTCAAGAAACATTATCACCGCATGCTCCAAGGTTGTTAAGCTTCAGAATAGATCCAGAATTAATCGGAACTGTAATTGGCCCTGGTGGAAGGACTATTAAAGGAATTACCGAAAGAACTAACACAAAAATAGATATCGAAGACGGCGGGATTGTTACTATTGCATCGCATGATGGAGCTGCGGCTGAAGAAGCACAAAAAATTATTGAGGGCCTAACAAGGAAAGTTCACGAAGGTGAAATCTTTTCAGGAGTTGTCACAAGAATAATACCAATAGGTGCTTTTGTGGAAATCCTTCCAGGTAAAGAAGGTATGGTACACATTTCTCAGTTATCAGAGGCGAGAGTAGAGAGAGTTGAAGATGTTGTTAGACAAGGGGATGATGTAACCGTTAGAGTTCGTGAGATTGATAGTAGAGGAAGAATTAATCTTACCCTCAGAGGAGTTGCACAAAATGGAGGGATGTCCTATCCACAACCAACTCCTACACCAGTAGCTCCCCTTAATTAAGAATTTAAAGGATATAAATTATTCTGGACAATTATTTCTTTAATTTGTAGGCATATATTTTTATGAATGTGCTTATTATTGGATGCGATAATTATTCCTTCTTGTCTAAAATTTGATTTACCATAGGAAAGCTCTTCATTATCTAAATTTGTAATGGAACCACCAGCTGCTCTTAATATAGCTTCTGGTGCAGCGAAATCCCAATCTTTTGGAGAACTCTCACCTGGCAAACTTAATGAAATATAAATATCGCATTCACCTCTAATAATAGATGCTATTTTGCAACCAATACTTCCCATAACATTTACTTTACTGAACCCAACTTTATTAATTAGATTATTTAAAGATGCATTTTTATGATTTTTACTTGTAACTAATGTCATTTCGCGTAAAGGTTTTTGATTTTGAAATATAGTTTTTATAATTGAACCATCTTTTTTTTCGCACCATACATCTTTACTATCTGTAATCCAAAGTTCACCTCTCTCTGGAATTAAAACTAACCCAAATAAAGGTTTTGATCTATAATTCAAGGCCAAATGCATTGCATAATTTGGCGTACCTTGAATAAAGTCCTTTGTTCCGTCTAATGGATCAAGGATCCAAATCCATTTAGAATTGGTAATAAAATTATCAGCTCCTGTTTTCACATTTTCCTCGCTCAAGATATCCCAATCAACATCATTATAATTCTCACTAATTCTTTGAATTATTAAATCATTTACTTTTATATCTGCAGATGTAACAGGATCTTGCTCATCTTTACTTTTAATTATTTTATCTGCGTTAATGGGGTTTTTTAGGATTCTTGAATAATAAAGCAAAATTTCTGAAGCTTCCCAGCTGAAATTCCTTAGATCATCGATAAGATTATTAATATCTACCCCAATTGGTAATTTAGACACAAAATGAACGTTTATTCCTCATTTTCTCACAGAAGAGAAGAACCTGAAAGTGGCGTTTTATATTTAGTTGGAACACCTATCGGTAATTTGAATGATATATCCTTCAGAGCAATAAATATTCTTAAAAATGTCTCTTTAATTGCTTGTGAAGATACGAGAAAAACAAAAATATTAACCAGCAGGTATGAAATAAGTAATAAACTAATTAGTTTTAATAAGCACAATTCAATAAACCGCATTACTCAAATAGTTAATTATCTAAAAGAGGGGAAATCAGTTGCACTTGTTAGTGATGCAGGGCTACCAAGTATTTGTGATCCTGGAGAAGATCTCGTAAAGATTGCTAAGAAAAATAATTGTGAAACCATTTGCATACCAGGTCCGTCTGCACCATTAACAGCCTTAGTTTCAAGTGGCTTCAATTCATCAAAATTTATTTTTGAGGGTTTTCTACCAAAGAAAAAAATTGAAAGAGAAAAAATACTTGTAGAAATTAGTAAAAATAAAAAAACAACTATAATTTTTGAATCTCCGCATCGTTTTAATAAACTTTTAAAAGAATTAAAAGAATACTGTGGAGGGCAAAGAGAAATTAGTGTATCACGAGAATTAACAAAAAAATTTGAGGAACAAATTAACAATAATATAGATAATATTATAGATGTTTTTAATAATCGAAAAGTAATTGGTGAGATAACGATTGTTATAAAAGGTCTTGAAAAAAGTAATCAATTAGAGTTAAATAAATTTGAATTAAAAAATGAACTAGAGGAATTAATAAATGCTGGGCTAAGTCTTTCAGCTGCTTCAAAATATTTAGCAAAAAAGAAAAACCTCAGGAAAAATTTGATTTATAATTTGTATTAATATTGACTTCCAAGATTACTAAAAATGTTTTCCAAATTCAAAGGTATTTTATTTAACACTACTTTAAATATAAGTTTCTTTTTTTTATTAATTATTGGTATTCAAAATAGTTCAAATAAAGTAAAAGTGAATTTATTAATTAATGAAACTATTAAATTACCAATAAGCTTCATTATAGGAACAAGCTTTATTAGTGGCTCCTTACTTGGAGGTTTTATATCCTTAAATTTTATTAAACCAAGTAAATCTTCATAGGGCTATTAAAGCATCTGAACTAACTATTCTGGATATTCCACGAGATAACAAAATTGGTGCTGCAATTCTAAATACATCGCTATTAGGAACCTTTAAAATTTTTTGCTCTTTTTTTATTGATCTTTTTGCAGTTTTCAAGTCATAAAATATTTCGATAGTATTCCTTCTTAGATCATTTTCAGATAAGAAATTCCACTCAACATATTCTTTCAATAATTTTGTTTTTAATTCAATTTGCTTGTCAACAATCATATAAACAACTTTAGGTAGTTCAACTTCCTTTATTGATACTGAAGATAAATCTATCTGAGGCTTATTATCTATTTCTAAATTTAAAGGGGCAATTTCAAGAAATGTATCTTCTGGGAACGAATCCTGACTTATAGCTATAGCCTCCTCAGGTACTTTTTCTAAACTTTCATCAGAAGCCTTAGGGTAATTTAAATTTTGATGATGTCCGTATTTTTTGGAACTTTTAGTAAGTTTATTGAGTTCAGTAAATTTATCTTCTCCAAGGCTTAACTTCAAGTGTTTTGTTATTGTTACTTTCGTAAAATCAAATTTTTCGGCTATTTCTTCTAAAGTTTTATTTTTAATGAAATCATTAATTATTTCTGTTTTTTCATCTTCAGAAATTCTTTTAGCCAAAGTTAAACTTACATTGCACCACTACTATAGTCAAACAAGAGGAGGAAAAGAAGTAAAACTTTTTTTTCTTTAGTATTATAAATATTTACAGAATAAATTTTAATTGTTTAGTACTTACCTCTCAGATATAATAGTTAAATGCTCCCTTAGCTCAGCTGGATAGAGCAACTGCCTTCTAAGCAGTGGGCCGCAAGTTCGAATCTTGCAGGGAGCGTAAAACAAAGATAATTTAAAATATTAGATTAATAAAAGTCATAACTATTAAGATTAAAATTTAAACATAACTAATTAAATCTAAAAATTACAAAACAAGTATCGATTATAATAAATGCAGTTGGAAATTAACTAGATTATTAATATTAATGAGAATTATTGAAAAATTAAAGAGCTCGGTTTTTCATGACTACTATTCGAAGCAATCATTTTTATTCCAAATTGGTTTAAGGTTATTTCAGACAGGCATCCTATTTTTAGCTGCAGCACCAGTTATAGCTTTTTTTCTTTTACTTGTATCATCTATTTTTGGTGGATTAATTAGAGAAGAAAATTATTTTAGTGATAAATATAATTTCGCCTTTGTTTTAGTGACATTACTAATGTTACTAAATTGTTTATTTTTAACTTTTAATACGGGCAAAGCTTATTCACCAGAAGCCTCAAATATATGGATTGGTCTATCAAATTGGATTCCTTTCTTTTGGTGTTTTTGGGGGTTTCAAACTTTTTTAAAAAGTTATAAATTAAGATTGCAAGCTGCGAAAATATTAATATTTGGATCCTTACCAGTTCTGGTAAGCGGCTTTTGCCAATATTTTCTTAAAATCTATGGTCCTTATAAATTCTTTAATAGTTTAATAGTTTGGTACCAGCGACCACTTGGCGATGATAATGGAGTTACAGGAATATTTAATAATCAAAACTATGCAGGTGCATGGCTAAGTATAATTCTGCCTCTGTGTTTATTATTTTTAATTAAAAAAAATAGAACAAAAATTACTTCTCTATTTATATTATTTAATTCTTTGAGTTTTATGTATATGATCGTTCTCACTAGTTCAAGAGGTGCTATTTTATCCATTTTCACAAGTATTTTCTTAATTACTAAGTCATTAAGAAATAAAGTTTATATTCTACTTTCATTATTTTCAATCCCTTTTATTTTAAATTTGATACCACTATTTTCAATAAATTTACAATCTAAAATCTATAATTTTTTACCTTTTGAACTAATTAAAAAAGCTTCAATAACAAAATTCTCCAGTTTAGATTTTTTTCCAAGAATTGAAATTTGGAGCAAATCATTCAATCTCATAAAATCTAATTTAATAACTGGTTACGGTGCAGGATCTTTTAAAGATTTATATAGTCTTTCAGAGGGAAGGTTTGGTGATATTCAACATAGCCATAACATTTTTTTAGAAATAGCGATAAATCATGGGCTACCATCATCATTACTAATTTTCATGATGATGATTTTTATAACTATTATTTGCTGGATTAAAAATTCAAATAAAGATTTGCATACATCATTTAATATTGATATTGAGATGATGAAGTTTAATAATGCTTGGATTATTTCGTTTATAGTGTTTTTTATAATTCATATTTTTGATATCACATATTTTGATGGAAGGATTAGTACTTTAGCTTGGATATTATTATCAGGAATGCGATCAATTATTAGGGAAAATTCAGTTTCTAAAAAAATTGATTAAATCTAATTCATGCTGCCGTTACCTAATTGCCATATATTAAGCCCGAGATTTTGAATATTTTTAGCTTTTACTAAGGATCTTGTATCAAATAGCCAAAAAGGTTTTCTGACATTTTTAGAGACCCAATCCCAGTCAATATCTTTGTAAACTTCCCATTCAGTCAACAATACAACTGCATCTGAATTTTTGATTGCATCATATAAATTTGATTGGAATTCCCAATTAGATTTATTTAATTTCAGATTTTCATTTAGAATTGAAGGATTTTTAAAGAGATTTTTCTTAATTATATCTTCTGTAACTTTTACATCATGTATAGAGATAAAGGCACCTTCATTTAAAAGATTTTTACAAATTTCAATTGATGGAGACTCCCTTGTATCATTTGTATTTTTTTTAAAAGCAAATCCAAGAATTGCAATTTTTTTATTTGCCAAATTTCCAAATAGTTTTTTCACTATAACTTCATAAACTCTTGTTTGCTGCCAAGAATTTATTTCAACTACACTCCTCCAATAATCTGCTACTTCGTTTAAGCCATAATATTTAGAAAGATAAACTAGATTTAATATATCTTTTTTAAAACAACTTCCACCAAATCCCGGTCCTGATTGAAGAAATTTAGATCCTATTCTTAAGTCTTTACCAATTGCATTTGCAACTTCATTTATATCTGCGCCAGTTGCTTCACAAATAGCTGAAACTGAGTTTATTGAACTAATTCTTTGAGCCAAAAAAGCATTTGCAGTTAACTTAGATAATTCACTACTCCACAAATTTGTAAAAATTAATTTTTCTTGTGGAATCCAATTTAAATAAATATCATTAAGGGCCTTCATTGCATGATTGTCATCTCCACCAATTAATACTCTATCTGGTGCTTCTAAATCACTTATAGCGGTCCCTTCCGCTAAAAATTCTGGATTAGATAGCACAGAGAAACTTTTATTTTTAATTCCGCATTCAGAAGATAAAAGAATATCTTTAATTGTTTGCGCAGTTTTAACTGGCAAAGTACTTTTTTCAACTACTATTGTATGATTTTCTGCAATTTGACCAATCTGCCTCGCACAAGATTCGACCCACCTTAGATCACTTGTCTCGCCTGCTCCCAATCCAGTTTTTTTAATTGGCGTATTTACAGAGATAAAAATCATATCTGCTTTTCTAATAGAATTTTTTAAATTAGTTGAAAAGATAAGATTTCTGCCTCTTACAAGTTCAATGATTTCTGATAAACCAGGCTCAAAAACTGGCAATTTACTCAAGTCTTTACTATTCCATGCAACTATTCTCTCTTCATTTATATCAACAACTTCAAATTTAATATCTGGGCAATTCTTAGCAAAGACCGCCATAGTTGGTCCACCAACATATCCAGCCCCTATACAACAAATATTTTTTATTGAGTACAAATGATTTTATAAATTTTATTTACTTTAACATCTTGCTATTAATTTTTCTTATCATACTTTTCAAGATAAAAACTAATGGTTTTATTTAAACCCTCTGATAAGTAAATCTTAGGATACCAATTAAAAATTTTTTTTATTTTATCAAGAGATGGCTTTCTAAATTTAGGATCATCAAATGGTAAATCACAAAATTCAAAACCTATTTTTTTATTTATTTTACTTTTTATTAAATTAGCTAATTCAATAATAGATATTTCTTGATCATTGCCAATATTAATAGGATAACAATAATCACTATCCATTAATTTGATAAGCCCTTCAATTATATCACTTACGTAGCAAAAGGACCTTGTCTGAGAACCATCGCCATAAATGGTCAAATTTTCCTTACTCCTGCATTGTTTTATAAAATTTCCTATGACTCTTCCATCATTAATATTTAATCTTGGACCATAAGCATTAAAAACCCTAGCAATTCTTGTATCTAATTGATTTACTTCTCTAAAAGTGGAAATTAAAGTTTCTGCTATCCTTTTACCTTCTGAATAACAAGCTCTTGGACTGAATGTAGATAAATTTACAGGCATACTTTCAAATTGTGGGTTAGTTGATGTTATTCCGTAAATTTCGCTTGTACTTGTAAATAGAATTTTTGAATTATGTCTTTTAGCTAAATTTAAAATATTTATGGTACCTTCATAATTAATTCTGATTGTTCTTAATGGGTCATTTTGATAAATTTTAGGAGAGGCAGGACAAGCCAAATGCCAAATTTTTTCAATTTTTTTTTTAAAAAAAATTGGTTCAAGAATATCATGTTTTAGGAACATGAATTCTTTGTAATTCATTGCAAGACTTAGATTACTTAAATTACCGGAGGATAAATCATCAATGCATAAAACATTTTCACCGCTTTTTAGGAGACTATCTATTAAATGAGAACCTAAGAACCCCGCCCCACCAAAAACAATATTATTAATGACATCAAAATGAGTAAAATCTTTTAAATTAAGCATCTATTGCATCAATTTTTTCTTAACTCTATCTCCAAATCCACTTCCAAAAAATGTACTAACCAAATAGTAGAAATATTTATATAAATTTAGATTCTTCATCATTCTTGAATCTAATTGTGAAAGCAAAATAGGGTCAGACATGTCAATACCTTTTATTTGTGCGAGACCTGTAATGCCAGGTAAATAATTATAAACATTGTGCCTATTTCTCATATCAATCAATTCAAATTGCGATGGTAAGCATGGTCTAGGACCAACTAAACTCATATCACCTTTTATGACATTCAGAAGCTGCGGTAATTCGTCTAACTTTGTTTTTCTTAAAAACTTCCCAAGATTGGTAATTTCAGAATCGTCAATTAAATGAGTCGCACATGATTTAGTCCCTATCGACATAGTTCTAAATTTAATAAGGGTAAATTGATTCATATTTTTCCCTATTCTTTTTTGAAAAAATAATGGCGACTTATTTTCAAAATAAATAATAAAAAATATAAAGACTAATATTGGTAAAAATATCAAAAAAGCAAAGGAAGCAAGCAAAATATCAAAAGTTCGTATCATTTACTTTTCTTGTATATTATCACAATCTTTATAGGGAAATAATCTACTCAAAAATGACTTTCAAAAAACAATTCATCATATAATTTTAAAGTTTCAGAATTAATAATTGATGAAGAAAATTTTGATAAGGCAATTTTATGGCTCTCTTTACCCATCTTTTCTCTAAGAGTTTTATTTTTTATTAATTCAGATAACCTATTAGCAAGTTTGTCAATATTTTTAATTGGCACTAAAAAACCATTTACACCATCCTCAACTACATCGCGGCAACCAACTGTATCAGTAGTAACTATAGGCAAGCCAAATGCAGCTCCTTCTATTAATGCCTTTGGTAAACCTTCTCTATAGGATGGTAAACATAAAATATCTGTTTCTTTTAAAACTCCTTCAATATTGTTTACCCATCCCAACCAGTTAATTATTCTTTCATCATTCCATTTTTTCAAAGTTGATTTTTCTAAAGATGAAGGATTATATGGATCAATATCTCCTACTAATAAAAATCTAGCGTTTATTTTATTAGCCTTTAATTGTCTTGCGGCACTTACAAATTCTAATACTCCTTTATCTTTTAACATTCTTGCTACTAGTGTAATTGTAGGCTTATTTCTAATTTTTTTAGATTCCAAAATTTTCTTTACTTTAACTCCTGCACCTTTTATTACACAGCCATATTTTGGATTAACTGCTCCCATTTCAATAAAATAATTTAGATCATCATAATTTTCAAATACAACCTTATTTCTCATGTTCTCGCCAATATGAGAATTAATAAATTTTTTTAGTAGAAACTTTAGAATAGGCCTAAGAATTCTTGCCTTTATGCTCCCTGAAGAGAATACAAATCCCAGTCCTACAGGGGCATTTAATACTGACTTAATTTTATTCAATTTAGCAGCTATTGATCCATAAATAATAGGTTTAGCTGCAACGTGATGAACGATATCAGGTTGAATCTTTTTATACAGTCTAATGATTCGGAATAAAATAGAAAACTCATATATTGGATTAATACTTTTCCTGTTATAAGGTACAGGATAAAAACTTATTCCATTATTTTCAATTAATTTTTTATGATTATTTTCTTTGGAAATAACCGCAATAGAATATCCTTTTTTTTTTGCAGCTAAAGCCCTTTCCAAAAAATGAGAGCAGAAAAACCAATCTTCTGTGATATTAAAAAGAATTTTTTTCATTAGGTAGTTTTATTTGAAAACTTTTTCATCAAATTAAGAAATTTTTTTCTACTAAAAAACCATTTAAAGTTTCTTAAAATTATAAAGATCATTGAGATCCAACTATCTGGTAATAATTTAAACAAAAAATACCATCCAAAAAAAAGAAATAAAGGATATGAAGATGGTTTAGATCGCCATCCTTTCCATAATGTAATAAGTTTTTTAAATCTAAATAAGTTTTTGTTTTTTGAAATTATATATCTCCATATTTTACTATGTTTTTTACTTGTCTTGGATATAAGCATTCCAGAGTTACTTACGTTGTAGTGGAATAATGGTTCTGAGAATCTTTTGCCATGAATATCATGCGATCCAAGCCTAATATTAAACTCCCAATCTTCGTATCCAGATCTCATCATTTTATCGTAACACCCATATTTCAGACATATTTCCTTACTGATAAAAATACTATAAGGTAGCTGATTTAAGAATAATTGTTCAAAAAAATTATATTCTTTTTTAACAATTTTATTAACTTCGCCCTCCAATATTATATCTGCAAAAATATATGATGCATCTTTAAAACTTTTTAGAAAAAAATACATTTTTTCTAGAGTTTCAGGCTCGATCCAATCATCTGAATCTAAAAAAAACAGATAATTTCCTTTAGCATTTTTTATTCCCATATTACGTGCATAAGGTAAGCCTCTATTTATTTGTTCTACAGTATTTATGCTTGGAAAATTTTTATATTTTTGAATCATTTCAATTGTATATTGATTATTAGATCCATCATTCACTAATACTATTTCTGTATTCTTCCAAGTTTGATTTATTACAGAATTCAGACATCTTTCCAATAAGATCCCTTCATTAAAACAAGGGATAATTACAGAGATTAATTCGTTATTAGTTTTACTGATCATTTACACAAGTTGCCCAAATCTCGCCCCATATTGTGAATATTTCTGTAATTTTTAATTTTGATAAAAGAATTTCATTTTTAAATTCTTCTAAAGTATGTTCTATTTTATGATCTTGATCTGAGAAGTAATAACTACCTATTTCTTTTCTAAAAGCAATCTGCCAATCTCTTTCAAATAATGGTACCCTGATTAAAAATTTTTTTGCTGAAGTTTTTAAAATTATATTTTCCAAAAACTCTTTCCTTTTATTGATGTGTTCTAAAATATTAGAAAGAATCACAACATCAGAATTAATATTTGTTTGAGAAGAAATATCTCCAAAAATAAAATTTATATTACTAACCGAATTTTTAATTTTTTGTTTATTTGCAGCTTCTATATTTTTAACGTTTATATCTACACCAATAACGAAACTTTTAGGTCTTTGTGAAGCAATATCAATAGCAACGGTTCCATTGCCACATCCTACATCGAGAACAATTTCTCCATCACAAACTCTATCAATAAAAAATTTATGATAAGTAGTAACTTTATGTTTTGGATGGATACCATTTCCATATATGATTGCTCGTTCATTAATAATCCAATCTAAATTATCTTTTATTTTAAAAATTCTCTTTAAACCCGCCTTTGTATTTTTACCTCTCGATTCGATAATAAACAAACTAGTAAATAAAAACTTTCTTAATTTAAATGGTAATAAACACCAAAAAATTGAAATAAAGTTTGCGATAGATAATATTATTTTTTTTTTCATGTTTAACTATTCATTCATTATTGAAAAATTATAAGCACTTAAGCACATTTCATTCAAATCCCTTTTAGTTTTCCATTTAAGAGTATTTTTAGCTTTAGAGGGGTCTGCATAACAATAAGCTACATCTCCTGATCTTCTTTTTTTTATAATTATCGGAAGTTTAGAATTTGTTACTTTTTCAAAAGTATTTATTAACTCAAGAACAGTAATACCTTTACCGGTTCCAATATTAAAAATATTAAGTCCATCGCAACCCATCAAATAATCTAATGACATAACATGAGCCTCAGCTAAATCCATTATATGAATATAGTCCCTAACTCCAGTACCATCTTTGGTATCATAATCATTTCCAAAAACTTCAAGATTGGGTTTAATCCCCTTATATACTTCTATAATTGAAGGCATTAAATTTTCTGTTTTCCCTCTAAGTGGATCATCGCCTATTAAACCTAAAGGATGTGCTCCTATTGGATTGAAATATCTTAAAGAAGTAATTGACCAATCTTTTTCTGCCATTACAAGATCTCTAAGAATCCTCTCAACTATTAATTTCGTCTGTCCATATGGATTAATAGCCCTTAATGGGTGATTTTCATCGATAGGTAGGTATTCTGGGTCTCCATATATTGTAGCGCTGCTACTAAAAAGTAATTTTTTAATATTTGTTTTTTTCATCGCTCTTATTAGGCTTAAAGTACCTCCGACATTTATCTCGTAATACTTTATTGGATCTATTATTGACTCTCTTACAGATTTCAAAGCAGCAAAATGAATTACAGAATTAATATTATTTTTACTGAATACTTCGATTAACCTTTCAGTATCTTTAATATCCGCATCAACATAATTAATCTTTTTACCAATCGTTTTTTCTAATCTCTCTAAAACTGAATATTTAGAGGTTGAAAAATTATCGTATATCAAAAAATCTACATTTTTTTCAGAAAGTAATGAGGCAGTATGGGAACCTATGTAACCAAAACCACCTGTCAGTAAAATCTTGCTCATAAATAAAATTTGTTAATAAAATTGCACATATCTTTTTAATTTGAAGAATCTCTTTTTAGTTTTTCACTAAATATATAATCTACTATTTCTCCTGAAGGCTTATATCCATCAACTAAATTTTCTAAAATTAATACAATTTCCTCTAGATCATTAGAACTTAAGGCATTTTCAAGTCTGATTATTTCCTTTTCTAATTTAACCCAAGGTATAAATTTATCTTGGGCCTTAAAAATTTTTGGATGTTTGGTTACTAATGAATTCTTTTCTAAAAGAAGTTCTTCATAAAGCTTTTCCCCAGGTCTTAAACCTGTAATTAAAATTTCAATATCTCCATTTGGATTAGTTTGATCTTTTAGTTTTAACCCTGATAACTGTATCATTTTTTTTGCAAGATCATAAATTTTCACTGGTTCACCCATATCTAATACAAAAACATCTCCACCTTTTGCCATCGCACCAGCTTGTATTACTAGTTCTGCAGCTTCTTCAATAGTCATAAAAAATCTCGTAATTTCAAGGTGAGTAACTGTCAAAGGTTTCCTTTCTTTAATTTGCTTCCTAAATTTAGGAATTACAGAACCTGATGAATCCAATACATTCCCAAATCTAACCATTGAAAATTTAGTTGATTGATCTTCTTTTCTTTCTGCAAAAAGAGCTTGAAGACAAATTTCACATAACCTTTTTGTAGCACCCATAACATTTGTTGGTCTAACTGCTTTATCTGTAGAAATAAAAACAAAGTTATCTACATCAGTTTCAAGAGATGCCTCTGCAACATTAAGTGTTCCAAAAACATTATTTTTGACACCTTCTGAAAGATTATGTTCAACTATAGGCACATGCTTATAGGCTGCTGCATGATAAACAGTATCGGGATTCCAAGTTCTAAAAATTATATTAATATTTTTCTTATCCTGAACAGATGATAACAAAGTAATTATTTCAACATTTTCTGAATTTTTTGAATGATTTAATTCATCCAAGATTGAATATAAAGAAAATTCGTTTGAATCTAATAGTAATAATTTATTAGGCTTCCTTTTTAATATTTCCCTACAGAGTTGTCCCCCAATAGAACCTCCGGCTCCTGTAACTAAAACAACTTTAGATTTTATATTTTTTCTCAATAAATCAATATTTGGTGAGACCTTATCTCTTCCCAACAAATCATCAATTTCTAATTCAATCAAATCTTTTACATCTATCTTTCCTTTTGCCAAATCAACCATAGATGGCAAGGTTCGAACAACAAGATTATATTTTTCAACATTTTTGATAATCTCTTTTCTTTTTTTACTGGAAATATTTGGGAGGGCAAGCAAAAGATATGAAATATTTTTTTCAGTGGCTAAAAAATCTATATATTCAGGGGAGTAAATTCTTTTACCAACAAGTAATCTCCCCTTTTTTTTTTCATCATCATCGAGGAAACAACTGACTTGTAATTCATTATTATTCTCTAGAGAAATAAGCAATTTCCTTCCTGCATTTCCAGCGCCGTATATTACGGCTTTAGGTAAGGAAGACTTCTCAAGCCTAATTTTATATAAATCACCTATCCAATAACGAACGGCAGATCTTGAAATACCAACTGCAAAAAATAATAATAATGGTTGAATAATTCCAATGGTTCTTGGAACTGTATCAAACGAAATGATAGTGATCAAAAAAGAGAATAAAAAACCATATAAAAAAATAGATTTAGAAACTGTAAACATTGCAGGCCATCCTGAATATCTAAAAATAGTTCTATACAAACCACTTAAATAAAAAACTGGAATAGCGATTAAAATTGATATAAAGGAAGGAATTATCAAAGAATTATTAATAGGGAATAATTCACCTAATCGCAAATAAAAAGATATCCAAGTAGTTAATAAGCAAAGTAAAACGTCTACGGAAATTGATATTATTAATTTCAGCGATTTTGGCAAATCTAATAAATAAGACCTAAGCTTTTGCACGCTTTGACTCATTTCCTTTTTTTTTATTTTTAAAGTTTTAACTCTCATCAAGTATTAAATTATTCCTTAATTTTCAAATCCCTTTTACGGATCTGTTTTGCTGGTACACCTACAACAATTGAATATGATTCAACATTTTTTGTTACTACAGCACCTGCTCCTATAATAGAGCCTTTACCTATCTTACAATTTGGTAAGATTACACTATTTGAACTTATCCATACATCATCTTCTATAAA
The DNA here is from genome assembly GCF_017696175.1 of Prochlorococcus marinus XMU1404. NCBI lineage: Bacteria > Bacillati > Cyanobacteriota > Cyanophyceae > Synechococcales > Prochlorococcaceae > Prochlorococcus > Prochlorococcus marinus. The sequence goes on from NZ_JAAORE010000003.1 coordinate 128,000, forward strand.
AATATCTCCGTATTCCATACCCTGTTCTTTAATAGGAATCTTTATATCCTCAAAACAGTGATTATTTGATCTCAAAACAACATTTGGGCCAATGAGGACATTATTTCCTATAAAAATTTTCCCTTCTCCTCTCGCATTAATCATGACATTTGAATTAAAGGTAACATTAGAGCCTATTTTAATTTGGCTAAATTCAGAAGCATAGATTTTACAATTCAATCCAAAATAGGAATATGAGCCTATTAAAATATTTTGTGGAAATTCTATCCTTAGGCCTGATTCAAATCGATTTTCTTTAAAAGATTTTTTTAACCTGATTTTGTAATACAAACTTCTAATTAAAAAACCTGTTCTTCCAGGAATATTTCTAACAAGAAATTCAAGCCAATCCTTTAATTCTCCAATAATTAGTGAAATTAGTCTCATTATAAATTTTTCAAAAATTTCTTTTGTAGAAAAATCTTACTATATTTCTAACTCTTAGTATCAAAAAGATTAAATTTGCTATTAAAAGAAAAGGGTTTTTAAATAAGAACCTTTTTTTAATAATTTGTTGACGATTATTTAATAATTCTGAAAATAAACTCAAATATTCTTTTGACATCTTTTCTGAATTATGAGGATATTTGATTATATTTTTTTTATATTTTGTGTAATTTTTAAGCATTTTCTTTAAAGCTGGTAAGAAATCTTGATTTTCAAATGAAATCCCATAATTTTCACAATATTCAGGAAGAGCTCCACTAACTCTATAAATTATTGGTAATCCACATAATATCCCCTCAATGTGGTGCATTCCAGCAGGTTCATTTATAGAAGCGGATATGTATATATGGTTATTAGAGAGTTCTTTCCCAAGTTGTTCTCCATTAATGGGATTTATATGTTTAGCATTCTTAAACCTAAATCCTTTTGGCAAATTACCAATATAAGAAAACTCAATTAGTTTTCTCCATTTTGGAGAAGAAAGCAATCTATCAAGTTTTTTGTAAACATCAAATCCTTTCATTTTATTAGGGCTCCAATGATGAGTAACAATTTTTAAAGGAGTTGAACCATCCCAAAAATTATTAGTGTAGTTTTTAAAAACTTTTTTATCTGCACCATTTAATATGACTTTTGAAGGTTTATCTTTTTGACATAAATCTAAATTCTTTAACCATGAAGAAATATATATAGTAAAGTCTGCGCAATAATTTGACAATTTTAAAAATTTATTCATATGTAAAGTATTTTTCCTTTCATCGCACTCATTGATTCTGTGAATTACGATTGCATTTTTATTTCTAAAAAATAAATATCTTAAAATATCTAGAGAGCCAAAAGTAATATCACTATTATAAGATCTCGGATCTGTTAAAAGAATAATATCAATGTCTTCATCTTTTAGATCATGGGTTACTTGATGACCAAGATAGCTAGATGCTTGAACTAAAGATTTAGCGAATTGATTACCTCCGCCCCAGGATTTTTCTTTTATGTCAAATCCGATAGCTATTTTCAAATTTCTAAGTTAATTCACTTTTTATAAAAGACATTTTACCAAAATAAATAATTTGTTTTCAATTAATCATGCATATTATTTTATACATATTTCTGAATATCAAACAATTTCTATATGTTATGTTTATAGATAAATGTAAATTTGTTTAATTGAAAAAGAAAGCACTGATTACTGGTATAACTGGACAAGATGGGAGTTATCTAGCGGAATTCCTACTAAATAAAGGTTATCAAGTTCATGGCATTAAAAGACGTTCAAGTAGCTTTAATACTTACAGAATAAATCATATATATCAAGATCCACATGATAAAGATTGCTCATTTAAGTTGCACTATGGAGATTTAACAGACAGTACAAATATAATAAAAATAGTACAAGAAACTCAACCTGATGAAATTTATAATTTAGGAGCACAAAGTCATGTCTCAGTAAGTTTCCAACAGCCTGAATACACTGCTAATTGTGATGGACTGGGTGTTTTAAGAATTCTTGAAGCAGTAAGAGTATTAAAGTTAGAAAAAAAAACTAAAATCTATCAAGCTAGTACTAGTGAATTATTTGGTCTAGTTCAAGAAGTCCCTCAAACAGAAAAGACACCTTTCTATCCTAGAAGTCCATATGCTGTTGCAAAACTTTATGCTTATTGGATATCAGTCAACTACAGAGAATCTTATGGAATTTACGCATGTAACGGCATTTTATTTAATCATGAAAGTCCAAGAAGAGGAGAAACATTTGTAACCAGGAAAATCACCAGAGGTTTGTCAAGAATCAACGAAGGTTTAGAAGATATTTTATATCTCGGTAATTTAGATGCAAAGAGGGACTGGGGGCATGCGAAAGAATATTGTGAATTAATGTGGTTGATGCTTCAACAAGAAAAACCAGAAGACTATGTTGTAGCCACAGGAAGACAAATATCAGTAAGGTCATTTGTCGAAATGACTGCTAAAGAATTAAGATGGAATAAAAATAAATCTTCTGAATCAATCATTTGGGAAGGTAAAGGGATAAATGAAGTAGGGCGTAGGGCAGATAATGGTCAAATAGTAATAAGAATAGACAAGAGATATTTCAGGCCTTCTGAGGTAGATAATCTTCTTGGAAGTCCTGAAAAAATTAAAAGAAATTTAGGCTGGGAGCCTATTATAAGCATTGAAGAACTTGTAAATGAAATGGTTACGAATGATTTAAAAGATATTAGGAGAGAGAAAATTATAAGAAATAATCCAATTGATTAAAAACCAATTACCATTTATAGAAAAAAATTGAACCGTAAAGAATTCAAATGAGCTTAATTAACAAAAAAGATAAAATATATGTTGCAGGATCTGAAGGGATGGTTGGAAGTGCAATAGTAAGATATTTAAAAAATAATGGATACAAGAATATAGTTGTAAATAATAGATCTAAACTAAATTTATTAAATTACAGTGCTGTTGAGAGTTGGTTTAAGAAAGAAAAACCAGACATTGTAATTATTGCAGCAGCAAAAGTTGGAGGTATATATGCTAATAATAATTATCCTGCTGAATTCTTATTAGAAAATATTAAAATACAAACTAATTTAATAGAACTTTCGCAAAAAAATGATGTAAAAAGATTGTTGTTTCTTGGAAGTAGCTGTATTTACCCAAAGTTTGCGAATCAGCCTATATCTGAGGAGGAATTAATGAATGCTGCATTAGAAAAAACGAACGAATCTTATGCAATTGCAAAAATAACTGGTATTAAATTAGTTGATGCATTTAGAAAGCAATATGGTTTTGATGGTATATCATTAATGCCAACAAACCTATATGGATATGGTGATAATTATAATCTTATGAACAGTCATGTTGTCCCTGCCATGATTAGAAGATTTATTGAGGCAAAGAATACATTAGCTGAATCAGTTGTATGCTGGGGGACTGGATCCCCTTTAAGGGAGTTACTTAATGTTGACGATCTAGCCATAGCCTGTATTTTTGCTTTAGAAAATTGGGATCCAAGCAATAAAGGGGCCCCAAGGATAAATCAAAATGAGGAATTAACATACTTAAATGTTGGAAGTGAAGACGAAATAAGTATTAGAGATTTAGCATCATTAATTTCTGATCTTGTTGGATACAAAGGTTCAATAATTTGGGATGAAAATCAACCTGATGGGACTCCAAGAAAAAAGCTTAATTATGAAAAATTTAAAAGTATGGGTTGGAATACTTCAATAGAATTAAGTTTAGGATTAAAACAAACAATACAAGATTTTAAAATTAAATTAAATAAGGGTCTTTTAAGAATCTAAAAATTTTTGGTAATAAAAATAAAAAAATGGAACTTAACTCTTAACGATTGTTTCAAATATTTCTAGAGTTGATAAATTAGAATTTTCAAGTGAAAAGTGTTTTTCAACGGTTTTTCTTGCTTCATTACAAATATACTCATAAGTCTTTTTATCATTTTCTAATGTTTGAATGGCATATTCAATTTCTTTTTCACTACCAGGATTAACTAAAATACAATTTTTACGATTTTTAAATAGTTTTGGAGCCCATAACCCCTTTGTATTAGACAAAATAACTGGCTTTCCGCAAGCCATTGCCTGAAGAGTAACGCTATAGCCACTTGGTTGATAGACATTTTTTAGTGGTACTATGACTGCAAAAGACTCTTGATAAAGTTGCCTTACCTCAAGATCAGTTAAGGAATTTTTATTTTTATGATATGTACCATTGGTTATCACATATTTATTATCGTTTCTAATTTTTAATAAGCTTGTATGGATGTGTATTTTCCTATTTGTTTTAACTTTCAGGAGAGTATCAAAGTCTCTCGCTGGATCTTGGCCAATTGAAAACAAATAATCAGAAGAAAAATTATTTTTATTATTTGGTTTCCAAAATATTGTATCTACTCCAAATTTTATAAGAAAAGTTTCTTCCTTCCTAAGATTGAATTTTTTAATTGAATTATCTCTATCAGCATCACCATAAAAAATTATAAAATTTAATCTTTTTAAAATTTTTAAAATTAATTTGTGGTAAAACTTTTTAAGTAATTTTGGTACTTTTGTATTGTAATCTGACAACTTATGAAAAGCTCCAACTAACTTAATTTTATTTTTTGCATCTAAGAAAGTGTAAAAAAAACCGAGACTCATACTAAAACCATCAGTTAAACTAATAACTATATCGGAATTATTTATAGTTTTTTTATGTTGGTTTACTGAGAAAGGTCTGATACCAAAATTTGATATTCTACAAAAGATTTTTTCTAAGAATCCTCCAAAAAAGTAAATTATATTTTTCTTGTATTTTATAGAAGAAGATAAATGTTTTATATCAAAACCCTTTGAGCGAAGAAAATCAATCCCTTGAAAAAAATCTTTAGGTGCCTTATTTTTTTTTATTAATCTTTCTCTTTCTTTACGGCCACCTTTATCAAATATCAAAATCTTAGTCATAGAATTTTAAAAATTATTCTTATACCAACCTATCATTCTCCTTATTCCATCCTCTATGCTTATTGTTGTTATATCTTTTTTAATAATTTTATTTAACAGTGTTGTATCGGAACTTTTAATAAAACGTCCTTCAGGCTTACTTTTATCAAAAATAACAGAAGGATTCTTGCCGGACATATGACAAATCAAACTCACTAATTCAGCTATTGATATAGTTTCTCTTGTACCAATATTTACAGTTATGTTGTTTTCAACATTCTCCATTATTTGCAACATTATCCTTGCACAATCATATGCATGCAAATAACTCCTTCTTTGGTTTCCAGAACCCCAGGCATAGATAGGATTTTCATCATCTAGTATTTTTTTAACTAACATTGGGATTGCACTTGAATATTCTCCTACCCATCTATATCTCTCTCCATAGATATTAAAAGGCCTCACTATTTTTAATTTAATATGATTTATTTCTGATAATAATAAAAATTTCTGTTCTAGAAATCTTTTAGCCCAACCGTATCCTTTATTTACTTTTTCTGGATCATCCTCAAATAAATTTCTCTCTCCAATTGTTTCAGGTCCTTCATCCATATAAATACAAGAGGAACTGGTTATAAGGAGATTATCAGGTTTTGTTTTTTCAAAAACTTCTAAAATATTATTTGTAATTTTTTCATTATGAATTAAAGTCTCAATATGATTTTTGGATGAATAACCAACTCCGTATGCTCTACTTGCTAAATGAAAAATATTTTTAGCATTTTTAAGAGCTTTCTTTACTGATGAAAGATCTTGCAGATCTGCTTCAATTATCTCAATATCCCCTTCAATATCTTTTAAGTTTTTTAACTGCCCCTTAGAAAAATCGTCTACTATAAATACTTTATATCCATTTTTCACAAGTCTTTCGCATAAAAATGAACCTATTAAACCCGCACCTCCGGTAACAAATATCTCTTTATTATTTAAACTATTAAACATTAAAGTAAATTTAATAGATTGAAAGAAATAAAAATAATTTTTTATTCATAAAAAATTTCTAAATTAAAATACAATTATATATCAAATCTTTTCTATATAAGATTGGTTTTTATAAATTTAAAAATATCAATTATCTTTCTGAGAATCCACAAATCTTTTAAATAGAACAGAGTTTGAATAAAGATCTTTAAAATTTCCTTGATCGATTAATTCCCCACTTTCAAATAAGAAAACATGGTCTACAAATTTTAAATTTGAAAATTGATGGGAAATTGATAATAAAGTTACTTTTCCATGCAATTTTTTAAAAACAGCTCTTACTAATTCCTGAGTTATTGAGTCTAGAGAATTAGTTGCTTCATCAAGGATAAGAATATTTGGTTCTTCATACAAAGCTCTTGCTATTGCTACCAACTGTAACTGACCACCTGACAATATTTTTCCTCTTTCTCTTAATTGGGTTGAAAGTTTCAAAGGTAATTTCTGAACAAAACTACCTAAACCAACAATCTCTAGACAGGACATAACCTTTTCTTCATCAATTTCATAAGGATCAAGTCCAAATGCGACATTTTCCTTTATTGATAAATCGTTTATCTTAGGATTTTGAGGTACGTAACCAATTTTAGATTGCCATTTTTCAATACCAAATTCTTCTAAATCAATTCCATCGATTAATACTCTTCCTTTAGATGGGGAAAGCAATCCATTACATAAATCTATCGTTGTAGATTTACCAGCTCCTGAAAATCCTACGAAACCATAATGAAGACCCTTATTTATTTGTAAATTAATTCTTTTTAAACAAATTTTATTCGATTTAGGATATGAATAACTTACATCTACTAGGGATAATTGCTTCCAATAAAATTCACAAGAATTAGTAAATAATTGATCTCTTTTATTCACTTTTAATACAACTTCGCTGTAAATAATTTTTAGAGTTTTTGAATAAATATGAGCATTGGAAATATTATTCAATGAATTTCCTAATTTATTTAAAAGGGGTACGATCTTAAAAGCTAATAAAGTAATAATAGCCATTATCCCAACAAGGATATTTTGGTTTATATTGCTTATAAATAATATAGTTCCTAGAAATACCACACATAATTGGCTAAACATTAAAATTGAATTTACTGGGAGCAGATTTAAATTTTCAATGCTTGCTTGTCCAAATGCAAATTTTCCCCAAATATTATTGAATTTATTTAAAAAATTAAAAGTATTATTAGAAAGTTTTACATCCTTTATGCCAGCCAACATTTCAGTGAGGAATACATTAATTTCATCAATTTTTATTCTTTGCCCATTAGTTAAAAGATTAGTTTTCTTTCTTATATATTTTAAAAATTTAAATATGATTATCGAAATAAAAGAAATTATCAAGATTCCATATTTAGGAGATAAAATTAAAATAGTCAACAAAGGTATCATTAGTGAAGACAAATATCCTGCTAATAAGGGGATCTGCTTTATTACTCCTCTGCTCCAATAAGCAAGATGATAGGAAAAAAGATTCATTAACTTAATTGAATTTTGCTGAATGTGCCATTCATAATTCATAAAAGTAAAATTCCTTATAAGATCATTTCCCAGCCTGGTTTGACATTTAGCTACAAATAGATTTAAACGATATTGAGTATATAAACTAAATAAAGATGAGGATAAAATTACTAATATTATTGCAACAGATAAATATACTATGAAAAGATTTATATTTGGTGAACCTAAATATGTCCATAAGTAATTGTATTTATTAGTTTCATAAATTAAATTTGGATCTAATATTATGTTTATAAAGGGGAAGATAGAAAATACTGTGAGAATATCTAGGGCAAAACTAATAAAACATATAATGCAATATATAAATAATTTTAATTTTTCTTTTTTATTTAATAAAGATAAAGAAGTTTTAAATACATCTAACCTTATCATTTTTAATTTCATTCTTAATATGATTTAAAATTATCATTTTTAATAATCTTATTAAATTTTATCATCATCTACATTGATATCAAAAAGCAAAATACTTTCATCAAATTTAAATAAAAAAATTATTACAAGTAGCGATTTATATTATTCTCAATCGCAAGGCAATAAAATCCTAGTTATCCATAAGTAATTAAATTAGCCTATTAAATTATTTCATTAAAGTATTTAATTTAAGTTTTTTATTTATTTCTTGAGTCGCAATCGACTAAGATCCTTTAATAAGGGCTTAATTATGCCATTATTTAAATTTTTTTGATGTAGTTCAAAATGAATATCTGCAAAAATTCAAAAATTTTAATTACTGGAGGCACAGGTAGCTTTGGCAAAGCATTTCTTTCCTCAATTCTTAAAAAATTTCCAGATATATCTAGAGTTGTAATTTTTAGTCGTGACGAATTAAAGCAATGGGAATTACAACAAAAATATCCATTTAAGAAATATCCCCAGCTTAGATTTTTTTTGGGCGACATTAGAGATAAAGAACGTTTAAAAAGCGCCCTTGAAAGAATTGATATAGTTATTCATGCGGCAGCATTAAAACAAGTTCATACTGCAGAATATAATCCTATAGAATTTATAAAAACTAATATACTTGGTTCTGAAAATCTTGTTCAAGCGTGTATTGAAAGTAATGTTAAAAAAATTATTGCTTTAAGCACTGATAAGGCAGCCGCGCCTATAAATTTATATGGAGCAACTAAATTATGTGCAGATAAACTATTTGTTGCGGCAAATAACATAAAGGGTCATAGAGACATGGCATTCTCATGCGTTAGATATGGGAATGTTATGGGGTCTAGGGGTTCAGTAATCCCTCTTTTCATAAAAGAAGCAAAAAATGGAATCATACAAATCACAGATGATCGTATGACTAGGTTTAACATTACCTTAGATCAATCTATTCAGATGGTTTTATGGGCAATTGAAAATGCTGTAGGTGGTGAAATATTGGTACCAAAAATTGCCAGCTACAGAATAACTGATCTTGCTGAGGCAATAGGACCAAGCTGTAAAAAAGTTATTTTAGGAATAAGAGAAGGAGAAAAGCTTCATGAAGAAATGATTACATCCTCTGACAGTTTTAATACATACGATCTTGGCGACTACTATACTATTTTACCTGCGAATTATGATCCGGAAAAACACTTTAATAAAATGGGTAAACAATATAAATCTGTAAAGGAAGGCTTCTCATATATATCAAATGAAAATATAAAATTTTTATCAAAAGAAAATCTAAGAGAATTAATTAAGGCTAATGTTGATCCAAAATTTGATCCAATTTAATTAGTTCCAATGCATTTTATATTTATTTTTGCTAAAGTTTTTATAAAATTTATATAAGTTTTAACTTTATCTAAGGTTTATTAAATTCAAATAAATAAGAAAGGAATATATGATAATTCCGTATGGGAGACATGAAATAGACAACGATGATGTAAATAGCGTTGTAGAAGTCTTAGAAAATAAGTTTTTGACACAAGGTGATGTAGTTCCAGAGTTTGAAAGAGAAGTTTCTTCTTTTTGTGGCGCTCATCATGCGATAGCTCTTAATAGTGCCACCTCAGCTTTACATTTAGCTTGCAGAGCTTTGGAAGTTAAAAGAGGTGATATAGTTTGGACCTCTCCTATATCTTTTGTTGCATCAGCTAATTGTGCAATATACTGCGGTGCGAAAATCGACTTTGTAGATATTAATCCAAATACCAACAATATAGATCCAACATTACTAAAACTTAAATTAATTAAAGCAAAAAAAAATAACCAATTACCCAAGGTAGTCATTCCAGTTCATCTATGTGGACTTCCATGTGAGATGAGTACTATATGGGAGTTATCAAAAGAATTTAATTTTCAAATTATTGAAGATGCATCTCATGCTTTAGGAGCAGAGTACAATTCAACTAGAATTGGTAATTGCAAATACTCGTCAATAACTGTCTTTAGTTTTCATCCAGTAAAAATGATTACTACTGGTGAAGGAGGAATGGCATTAACTAATAGTAGGGAAATTTATGAAAGGATAAAGCTGCTTAGAAGTCATGGCATAACTAAAGAATCAAAATTAATGGATAAGGAAAAAGAAGGACCATGGTACTATCAGCAAATAGAATTAGGTTATAATTACAGAATGACTGATATTCAAGCTGCTTTAGGCATTAGTCAGTTAAAAAAATTAGAAAAATTTATATTAAATAGATCAACATTAGCTGAAAGGTATATTAAGAATCTTAAGTCAAGTAAATTTAAAACCCCATTGATACCAAATAATGCAAAATCCTCATGGCATCTTTTTGTTGTAAAAATAAGCTTAAATTCTTTTGATGAAAAAAGAATTCTTTTTGAATATTTAATTAAGAATAAAATTCAAGTTAATCTCCACTATATACCTATATACTCTCATCCTTTTTACAAAAATTTTGGGTTTAAAAAAGAGGATTTCCCTAATTCAGAAAAATACTATAAAGAGGCTTTAACTTTACCCCTATTTTCTAATTTATCCTTCCTAGAACAGGATAAGATAATAACTAAATTAGAAAAATTTAGTAATAAATGAATATCGCAATAATTCCTGCAAGAGGAGGCAGTAAGAGAATTCCCAAAAAGAATATTAGAAACTTTTGTGGAAAGCCAATGTTATCTTGGCCATTAGAGGTTGCTTTAAAATCTAAGATATTTGATCAGGTAATAATTTCATCTGATGATGATGAAATAATAGATATCTCAAAAAGATATGGAGGTGTAATTCCTTTTATTAGACCTAAGGAACTATCAGATGATTTTTCAACTTCAGATGATGTAATGAAACATGCTGCTGAATGGGTAAAAATTAATATTCCCAAAATTTCTAACTTATGTTGTATTTATGCCACTGCAGCTTTTATTAAAACTGAAGATTTAACTGAAAGTTTTAAGCTATTTAATGAAAACTCGTTCAATTATGTTTTTTCTGCAACTGATTTTGCAGCTCCTATTTTTAGATCATTTTCGTTCTCGAAAGAAGATGGACTAAAAATGTTTTATCCGGGAAAATATAATACAAGATCTCAAGACTTACCAGTTGCCTATCATGATGCGGGTATGTTCTATTGGGCATCTCTTGAAACTTGGATAAAACAAAAAGTAGTTTTTGACCAAAATTCCTTTCCATACCTATTACCAAGATGGAGAGTGCAAGATATTGATAACAAAGATGACTGGTATAGAGCTGAGTTAATTATGAAAGTCCTAAATAGTTAAACTTTCCGAAGATCAATGTTTATCTAAAAATGAATTTTGTAATTAGGCTAGATATTTCAAAAGAAATTGGCTATGGACATTTTTATCGATCAATAACTCTTGCTAGAAGTCTAAGATCAAGTAATGATTCCATATATCTTATTGCAAAATCAATACCCGAACATTTGAAAATTTGGTTATCAAAATTTGGCATTAAATTTTTTTTATTAGGAAGCAATATAACGTCAGGTTCAATAGAAGATTTGAATCATACAAAAAGTTTTTGTGAACTTATTGGTAATCCAGATCTACTAATAATTGATCACTATAATATAGACATTAAATTTGAAAAAAATATTAGAAATTTTGTAAATAAGATTTTAGTAATCGATGACTTGGCGAATAGAAATCATGATTGCGATATTCTTTTGGACCAAAACTTAAGGCATCTTGAAAATAGATATGAAAAACTCTTACCAAAGAAATCTAAAGTATTTTTAGGACCAAAGTATTTTTTCTTTAGAGAGGAATTTTACGATGCAAACCTTTCAAAAAGTGTTAGGAATAAATTAAAAAACATCTTAATTTTTATGGGTGGAGGTGACAATAGTTATGAAATAATAAAAGTAATTAAATCAATTAAATATATAAATTCCAAAGAAATATATTGGACTTTAATAACAGGAAAAGATATTCAAGATATAAATAAAATAATTTTGCTTACAAAAAAAATCAAAAACTTTAAGCTAATTACCCATACTGATGAAATTAGTAAAATTATTTCATCTTCAGATTTAGCTATAGGTACTTGCGGCATCTCAGCTTGGGAAAGATGTATTTTAGGCTTGCCCAGTTTAGTAATGATTACTGCAGAGAATCAAAAGGAAGATGCAGAAATTTTAGAAGAAATGAATGCAGTTATAAATTTGGGTAGATCAGACAAAGTATTGGGGAAAGACATCGCCAAAAACATAACAAAATTAATCAATAATGATAATTTATTGAAGAGTATGTCAATTGCATCTTTTAAGGTCCTTGAAGGGCATACAAAGGCAATTAATTTTCTAAAAAAAGAGATAATTTTAACTCTTTAGTTTTTACGAATTTACTATTTAAAATTAATAAAATTATAGATTTATTTTTATAATTTTTAACAACATAAAGTATATGTATGTTTTAATAAAATTAATATAAGGATAAATTTTTAAATTGAATAAATTAAAGGATAATATTCATTATAGAAAAAAAGATATGTGTGTAATTTCTCAACCAACTTTTCTTCCATGGTTAGGCTGGTTTGATCTTGTTGACCAAGCAAAAAAAATGGTTTTATTAGACGATGTTATATTTACTAAACGATCATGGCAACAGCGAAATAGAATAAGAACATTAGTAGGCCTTGAATATCTCACAATTCCAGTAAAAAAAAGCGGAAGATATCATCAAAAGATCAATGAATGTGAGATTGTAGATAAAGAATTTGCAAAAAAAATTTTTAGAAAAATTAGAATTAATTATCAGAAAGCTAAGTATTATGATTTGGTCGATCCGATTGAAAAAGTATTTTTTGAAAATTTAGATACCAACAAATTGCTATCCATTAATTTTGGATTAATCAAATGGATTTGCAAATTCCTTAAAATAAAAACCGAATTTATACTTTCAAGTAATATTCCAGTTAGTGGAGATAGAGGAGAATATTTAGCTTTAATATGTAATGAATTAGGTTTTAGAAATTATTTATCCACTCCTGGATCTGAGCTGTATTTAAAAGAAGATTTATCTCAATTCAAAGAAAAAAAAATTAATGTTTATTTGCATGAATATGAGCATCCTTTATACAACCAAGGATTTAGCCCTTTCATTCCTTTTGCTTCTACTCTTGATTTAATATTGAATGAAGGAACTAATTCTTTAGAAATTATTAGATCTGGAAGAAGGTCTTCAAGATTAATTAATCAAAATCACCTTAACAAATAAAAATATGAAAATAGGAAATTTTGAAATTGGTCTCAATAATCAGCCATTTGTAGTTGCAGAAATGTCTGGAAATCACAATCAATCTCTTGAAAGGGCTATTGAAATTGTTGAGTTTGCTGCAAAAACAGGTGTTCATGGACTTAAACTTCAAACATACACTGCTGATACAATTACGATTGACAGTCAATCTGAAGAATTTTATATACGAGATAAAGACAATTTATGGAAAGGTAGGTCCCTCTATGATTTGTATAGAGAAGCTCATACTCCCTGGGAATGGCATAAACCAATTTTTAAAAAAGCAAGAGAGCTAGGGTTAATTCCCTTTAGTACGCCATTTGATTTTTCATCTGTAGATTTCCTTGAAACACTTGATGTACCTTGTTATAAGATAGCTTCTTTTGAAAATACAGACTTATCACTTATTAAAAAAGTTGCCTCCACAGGTAAGCCCCTAATTATTTCTACTGGTATGGCTAATATATCAGAACTACAAGAATCAATTTCAGCAGCAAGAGAGTCCGGTTGTAAAGATTTAATCTTATTAAAATGCACTAGTACTTATCCTTCTCTCCCTACAAACAGCAACATTTCTACAATCCCGCACATGCGAGATTTATTTAAATGTGAAGTAGGCATTTCTGATCATACTCTAGGGGTTGGAGTATCAATAGCTGCAGTTGCGATGGGTGCCACATTTATAGAAAAACACTTTACAATTTCTAGAAAAGATGGGGGTGTTGATAGTGATTTTTCGATGGAACCTAATGAAATGAGACGACTAGTTGAAGACTCTAAAAGAGCTTGGCAAGCGAAAGGAGAAATTATGTATGGTCCAACTAATTCTGAAAAAAAATCATTAAAATTCAGAAGATCTATTTATGTTGTCGAAGATATTAAAAGAGGGGAATTATTCACTTCACAAAATATAAGATCTATAAGACCTGGTTTAGGTTTGCCAATAAAATACTTAGAAAAGATTAAAGGTAGGCAAGCAAAGTTAGATATTAAAAAAGGGACCCCACTTTCTTGGGAACATTTTTAACTTTAGACTTAATTATGAGAAAGTTTTCAGTATTAATTTTAGGGTGTGGAAATATTGCTAGTAGATTCGATAAAGAGATCAAAAAAGGTTTTAAACCTAAAACTCATGGTGGTGCTTTTTTTGAACACCCTGGTTTTTCTATTAAGGCCTGCATGGATATAGATAAAGAGAAGAAGTTGGATTTCATGAAAAAATTTAATGTTAAAAAGGGTTTCTGCAACCTTAAAGAATTATCAACTTATCAAGAAGAATTTGATGTAATAAGCATATGTTCTCCAACTAGCGAACACTTTGACTGCATTAATACTGCATTAAAACTGAAGCCAAAAATTATTTTCTGTGAAAAACCAATTTCAGAGAATGTTGCCAAATCAAAAATAATTGTTGAATTATGTAAAAACGCAAAGATAAATTTAGTAATTAATCTAAGTCGGCGGTTTGATAAAAAAATATCCCTCTTAAAAAAACAAATAAATCAAAAAACAAGAGGAGATTTATTGTCAATAGTAGGATTTTATAATAAGGGAATCTTAAATAATGGGATACACATAATAGATCTTTTTCGATATTTACTTGGAGAAATAAAAATCAAGTCAGTAGGGAATTTTTTTATAGACTTTAAAAAGGATGATCCGACTATCCCTCTATGGATGACTAATAGAAATAATATTCCCATCTTTATAGGTTGTAATAAAGCTGAAGATTATTCTTTTTTTGAAATGCAATTTATATTTTCAAGAGGAGTTTTAAATATTGAGAATGGTGGCCAAGTATGGAGAGAGAGGAAGGTTATCAATAGCACTGAATATGAAGGTTATAAAGAATTAGATAATGGTAATTTTTTTGCAGGAGGAGATTCTGAATGCATGATTAATGCTGTAGACAACATTTATAAAAATTTACTTTTCAATGAACCTTTGATTTGTACAGGAATGGATGCCCTAAATGCACAAATTCTTTGTGAAGAGGCTAAGATGAAGTCAACAAAAAATTGAATTTACCTTCAATTCTATGAACTACGAGAAGCCCAACCTTGCTCTTTTTGGAGGTAACCCAGTTGTCAAAAATTGCTTTAAACCTTTTAACCATATTGGAATTGAAGAAAAGAATGCGGTTCTGGAAGTCATGGAAAGCGGCGTTTTATCCAAATTTTTAGGCGTGTGGCATGATGATTTCTTTGGTGGTCCAAAATTAAGGCAATTTGAAAAACTATTTGCAGAAAAATTTAAAGTTAAGCATGCTATTGCAGTAAATTCAAGTACATCGGCATTAATTTCAGCAATAGGTGCTATAGACATACAACCTGGAGACGAAGTTATAGTCAGCCCATGGACTATGTGTGCCAGTGCTACAGCTATTCTTCACTGGAATGCCATTCCAGTTTTTGCGGATATAGAACCACATACTTTCAATATTGACCCTGAATCCATCAGAAAAAACATAACAAAAAAAACGAAAGCTATTATGGCTGTAGATATATTTGGCCATTCTGCCAACATTAATAGCTTAAAGGAAATTGCTATAGAGCATGATTTAAAAATTATATCTGACACTTCGCAATCTCCTGGAGCATTATATGAGGGTAATTTTGCTGGGACCATTACAGAAATAGGTTGTTTCAGCCTTAATTACCATAAACATATACACACTGGCGAAGGAGGAGTTTTAGTAACAAATGATGATGAGTTATGTGAAAGATTACAATTGATAAGAAATCATGCTGAAGCAGTTGTTGAAGCAAAAGGTTATAAAAATTTATCTAATATGATTGGTTATAACTTTAGATTGGGAGAAATTGAGTCTGCCATAGGTTTAGAGCAATTAAAAAAATTATCAAGAATTGTGAAAAGGCGCCAAGAAATTGCGAACATTCTTTCCAGAGGTTTAAAAGATCTTGAAGGTCTTAATGTCCCTTTAGTTAGAGAGAATTGCACTCATGCCTATTATGTTTATCCTTTAACCATCGATTCAGATAAGTTAGAGATTAAGAGTAAATTAATATCTAAAGCCCTTGCTGCGGAGGGAATTGAAGGCTTCTCATCCAAGTATGTAAATTTACACCTACTTCCCATCTTTCAGGAAAAAATCGCATATGGCAAAGGTGGATTTCCATGGAATTCTGAGCTCTGTGATAGAAATATAAATTATGATTACGGTATATGTCCTGTGGCTGAAGGTATGCAAGATAATAAATACTTAGGTTTTTCTATGTGCCTAAATGATTTATCTAATCAAGATGCAGAGAATATTGTTAATGCATTCCATAAGATCTGGTCAAATTTAGATTTACTGAGAAACATATAAAAATATAATTTTTTTCTTCCCCCCAATATAAATAATGAAAAAAAATACTAAAGACAAAAAAACTTTAGATATTTTTTTTAAAAATTTAACTCTACCTATTGGTTTAGTATGCAATGATGCAGGATCAGCAAATTTAATAGTAAATTGGTTTAAAGAATACCAACAAAATAAAAAAATATTATGTCACGTTAATGGACCAGCCAAGGAAATATTTCAAAGTGAATGTCCTGAGATAAAGAATTTACCTTTGGATACTCTAATTAAATCTGTAAGAACACTCATAACAGGAACAGGATGGTCTAGTAATATCGAATACAATGCAAGATTAAAAGCAAGCAAAAAAAATGTCTTGAATATAGCTGTACTGGATCACTGGACAGACTATAAAAAAAGATTTACTAGAAACTCTATAGAACACTTACCAGAAATTATTTTGGTGAGTGATGAAATAGCTTTAGAAAAAGCAAAAAAGATATTCCCAAATATAGAAATTTTATTTTTAGAAAATCTTTATCTTGAAAATCTTGTTCTTTCAATTAAAAAAGGTAAATTACATAATCAAAATAAATCACATAAGATTTTATATGTCTTAGAGCCTATAAGGGGAGATTGGGGAGATTTAAAAACTCTAGGAGAATTTCAAGCTTTAGATTATTTTATTGAAAATTTAAATTTATTCGGTTCAATTAATGAAATTGAAATCAGGCTAAGGAAACATCCATCTGAATCAAATAATAAATATTTATCATGGCTTAAAAAAAATAAAGAAATAAATGTTTCAATGGATATTAGTAGTTCATTAATTGATTCAATAAGTTGGAGTGATACAGTAGTTGGTTGTCAGACTTTTGCAATGGTAATTGGACTAAAAAGTGGCCGAAGAGTTGTGACTTCTATTCCGCCAAATATGCCAAAATGTGTTCTTCCACAAAAAGAAATAAAAACTATAGAGCAACTAAAAATTTAAAAAATTATTGTTAACTTAAATCTCAATTTTTAAAATTTAAATAAAAAAAGTACAAATTTTCATAAATATTACCTATTCGAACTTTGTGTTAATATTAATTCGAAGTTGCATGCCCATAAGTGAAAAAATTTGAAACTGAACAAGAAAATTTTTGGGCAGGTGAATTTGGCAATGACTATATAGAAAGAAATAAAAATAGTGAACTAGTTGAATATAATTTAAATCTTTTTTCAAAAGCTTTAGGTAAAAAAAATAATTTTGCAAATTGTATAGAGTTTGGATCAAATATTGGCAATAATATTAAAGCCTTAAAGAAATTGTATCCAGACCTTGAATTTCATGCCGTAGAAATAAATGAAGAAGCCATCGAAATATTAAAGGAAGAAATACCAAATGAAAATATTATTAAAAATTCAATTTTAAATTTTGAATCTGATCAAAAATGGGACCTTGTCCTAATTAAAGGTGTTCTTATTCATATTAATCCTTCAATGCTGGAAAAAGTTTACAAAATACTAGTAAAAGCTACCAACAAATATTTGCTTCTAGCAGAGTATTATAGTAGAAATCCAGAAACTTTAGATTATAGAGGATTCGAGGAAAAATTATATAAAAGGGATTTCGCTGGAGAGATTTTAGATTTATATCCCGAGATGATTTTAATAGATTATGGATTTGCCTATCATAGAGATACTAGATTTCCACTTGATATCAATTGGTTTTTACTAGAAAAATCATAAGAAATTTATTTTCATAAAATTAATATGTACTATCATAAATGTTTAAAAAATAGTTATTTGTATAAATTAGTAATGGAAACTTATACATTCAAATTAATTAGAAAAAATGGAAGCTTTATTCTTAATTCTCAACTATAAAGAGTATGAAAAAAATTTATTAGTATAAATTATCCAATGATATATGTACAAAAATTTTATTTTTAAAAAAAAATCAATAAGTATTCTACATGAATATATTGCCAACAATATATCTTTCTACTTCGACTTTTTTAAGCATAGAAAATTATATAAAAAAATAAGTTCATTAATAAAAGATTCACCGAAATTCAAATCAAATGAAAGTTATTTAATAGATGGTCATTTTTATAATTTTGGATATTTTTTTAGGTTGCAATTAATGAGGATGGCAACTGAATCTTATAAAGGGAGGGAAATAGGTTATATATGGAATTATAATCAAAAAGAATGTACAGCTTTTCTTAAATATTCTGGTATTAAAAATATAAAAAAAATTCCAAATAAAATTAATAATTTAATTATTGAAAAAGCAAAATTATTATTTGAAGATTTAAATTGTGCTGAAGACATTTTAAAAATAAAATTGCCTAATAAAGTTCCTTCTAAACATCTATATGATTACATTTTAAAAAAGCAAATGGCAGGTAAAGTAAATATCAAGGATAAAAATCTTATTTTTTATATTGCTCAATATATACAATCTATAGAATTTGCTGTTGAACTTATAAAGGAAATCAAACCCAAAATGATATTTATGAGTCATCCAATTTCTGTACAATGCTCCCCTCTTTGTTGGATTGGTTCACAAAATGGGATAAAAGTATTTACATTATTTGGTCAATATGGTGTGCCAAGATACTTTAAATTTGAAAAACCTGAAGATATATTTATTGGGATAGATAGACCAATGAAAAAGGATTTAAATAAATTAAATAATTCTCAAAAAAATCTTCTACATGATATTGGCAACAAATATATTGAAAACAGATTATCCGGCACCCCATTGGATGATTTGTCTGGAAAATTAGCCTATAACTGCAAAATAAAAAATATTTCCGAAATCATAAAAAACAAAAAAAACAAACCAATTGTAGCTGTTTATGCAAGTTGTTGGTTTGACTGTCCACACATATATGGCATGGATAGATTTAGAGATTTTCAGGATTGGATTTTAACAACTTTCAATGAAGCTGTAAAAAACAAAAATTATATTTGGCTGTTCAGATCTCATCCTGCAGATGAATGGTATGGAGGGACAAAACTCACGGATATATTACCTAAAAAGCTTCCCAATCATATTTTTATCTTACCAACTGAAATTTCTGGCAAATCAGTATTTGATATATCAGACGGATTAATAACATATCATGGTACTGCAGGAATAGAGTTTGCGGCAAAAGGTAAACCAGTTCTAATAGCTGATAAAGGTTGGTATCATCACGCTAATTTTACTATTTTCCCAATTTCGCGAGAGGAATATATTTATTTCCTTTCTGAAAATTGGTTATCTAAAATTAATTTAAAAGAAAGTTCTTTTAATGCAAAAATATTTGCAGGATTTTATTTTTGTAAACCATCTTGGCAAAAGAATTTTTTTATTCCTGATGACTTTAATAAAGAAAAAAATAAAAAAATGATTTCTTTTAATATCGATAATAAACAAAATTTAATTAATAAAGAGGTTTCATATATGAAAAAATGGATAGAGTCTGACATCTCTGGATACCATACTTACAAGATGTTAAATACTGATTCATATACTTTTACAAATTAAGTTTTAAAATATTTTTAAGATCAAAATTTAAAATAAATTCAAGAAAAATTATCTGTTTTTATTATTTAAAAATAGATTTAAAGAATTTATTACAGAATTAATCCAAAATCTAATTGATTATGAAACTCGCCGTTATAAAATAAATGGTCAAATTTTTTACCCTCTAAAGAAAATCCGTTTTTTTCTAAAACTTTCATGCTAGCAATATTATTTTCGGCTATACCAGCAAAGAGCTTATTTAAGCCATAAAAATTCTTAGATATTTTTATAATTTCTGATACAGCAAAAAATCCAACACCTTTTCCCCAATAATTTTTATTACCAACAAGATATGTAATTTCGGCTCGTTTATGAATAGAATTTATTCCTTCAATGACTATATTACCGATATGATGATTTTGGCAGAAAATTCCATACAAATCAATATCTTTATTAGATATACATTTTCTGACATATTTTTTCTGTCCTTCAAGTGAAAATGAGCGATATTGATTATCAGAATACTTTATTACTTCAGGATCCTTAAACCAATCAACATAGTTTTGATTAACATCATTCTCTTCCAAGATTTTTAATTTAAGATCTAAATCGAGCATAATTTAAATATTCAAAGGAAAGAATTTAATCTAGTTTCTTAAATCTAGATTTAAGAAACTTTTTTGCATAAATAATCTAATCTTCTTAATTCTATGTTTTCTTTATCTTTATTTCTAATCACTTTATTTGTATTACTATCATAAATCTTAATTACTTTATATCCATATTTATTTAATAGATTTTCGAAATCATTAATTGACATATAAAACATATCCTCAGTAGGTGTATAAAATATTCTTTTTGAGAAAATCCTTATAAAAAGATGATAAAAATATAAAATCGTAGCTTTTAAAAAATTTTTACCTTTATAAAAATATTGAATTTTTCGGATTATTGATTTTTCTCTCTTATAAAAATTTTCTTCTATTTCTGGTAATTCACCAATATATAATGTTCCACTATTTTTCTGTAGTTTTGAAAAATTTCTAAGACTTTTTTCTACAATTTCTAATGTAAAGCCATTTAAATGTAATACTGAATTACAAATTATAAAATCAATATTATTTGATTTTAGATTGGATGAAGTCGTAAGACCTTTTACAATTTCAATTTTCTTATTTAAATCTTTTGTTTTTAAATTTTTCCTCGTAAGATTTACCTCAGAGTTTGAAGGTAATAAACCAGTAAGATTATCACTAAATTCTACTAATTCTGACAAAAATGAACCATCGCCACAACCAAAATCAACAATAGATTTATAATGGTTTTTATAATTTTTTATATTCTTTATTACAAATTTAATTCTTTTTTGGGTAAGTCCAGTTGACTTACCTCTGCCATTTAGAATATCAGTATTTTTAAATTGACCTTTATTAATTCTACTTGCAAGATCTTCATAAAATTCTGAAGCTTTTTTTACTCTTCGAATCGACATATTAATATTTTAATATATAAAAAATTAAACAAATTAATACTAACAGAAGTTTAATTTTTATCAAAATTTGAGAGATATTTTTAATTCTTAAGATATGATTTTTATAAATTTAATTATTCCAAAAACTTTTAAGTTTTGAAAAATAAAATTATAAATGGTTTTAATGATAAGTTAAGCACTCTAAGACACTATATAAAATTATTTTTTTTTAAAAGTCCAATGAGCGAAAATTTATCATTACTATATTTATTTTATGATTTAAAAGCAAAAATTATATTTAAATTTAAAAAATTTGAATTATTTAAAACTAAGACAAAAGAAACAAAAGAATTTAAGAAATATGGCTTTACAGTTTTTACAAATAGGATTATTAGAAAAGAATGTAATTCAATTTTAAAAAAAATCAAATCCTTGGATGACCCATGGGATTCAACAAATAAATTTAAAGATTCTGCAAGTGAAATATTTAAAACACAACTTATTTCAATATTTAAAAATGGAATAGATGAATTTATAAAGTCTGTTTTTGATTCTGATTACTATATTTTTTATCATAGTCTCTACAAATCAGAAAGACTTACAAAAGAAAAATCTCCTCAAGGATCTCAATTATGGCATGCTGATGGCGGTCCAGGTAATTGCATAAATTTAATGATTTGTCATAGCCATATTGATGAATCAAATGGTTCTATGAAAATTATTGAATGGGAAGAATCAAAAAATCTGCTTGTCAAATTACATTATGATTATAAAAATTTAGTTAGGAATACTTTAAGTATTAATGATTTTAAGAATAATAGAATTTTTTCAAGAGAAATAAAATGTTCCTTATTAAAAAAATATATAGAAGAAAAATCAATAAAATATTTTCAACCTGAATCAAAAAATTCTGGTGCGATTTTCGCTTTTAGAAATAATTGCGTTCATGCTGGTGGTTTCACAGAATTTGGAAGTGAAAGAATTGTAAGCATAATGCATATTTATCCCTCAATTAATAGATCATCATTGGATGAAAAATTCAACAAATTACATTTAAAAACAAAGCCTTACCCATTATTTCAAGATCTTCCCAAATAATATTTAAATAAAATTAGAGAAAAAAATTTATTTCTTACTTTTTCCTACAAAGATAATCAACCCTTCTAAGCATTTTTTTATTTTTTTCATTATCTGAAATTATTTTATTAGTACTACTTTCAAAAACTTTAACAATAACATAATCGTATTTATTTAAAATCTTTTCAAATTCGTTTATTGGTATTGAGAACATATTTTCGGAAAGTCTATAGAAGATTCTTTTTGAAAAAAGTCTTAAAAAATAATGATAAACAATTAAAATTAAGCTCTTAATATTCTTTCCTTTTATGAAGTAAATAATTTTTTTTAAAATTGATTTTTCACGCCTATAATAATCCTCCTCTATTTCAGGTTGTTCACCTATATAAAGTAATCCATTTTTACTTTGTAGTTTAGAAAAAATCTCTAAACTTTCTTCAACTATTTCTAATGTAAATCCATGAATTAAAAAAACTCCATTACAAATAATACAATCATATTTCTTTTTTTTAAAATTTATTTCTGTTGTTGAACCTTTAATTACTTTAATACTTTTATCTAATTTCTTATTTTTTAAAATTGATCGAGTAAGATTAACCTCACTTTCTGAAGGTAAAACACCATATAAATCATTACAAAATTCCACAAACTCAACTAAAAAAGAACCATCACCACAACCAACATCGAGAATAGATTTAAATGATTTTCTATATGAGATTAAATTCCTTTTAACATACTGAATTCGCTTTCGCGTCAGACCTTTGGATGAACCTCTACCATTAATAAAATCAGAATTTTTTAATTCTCCATTATTTACTCTAATAGCTAGATCTTTATAGATTTCAGAGGCTTTATTTACTTTCCTAATTGCCATAAAAAAGAAATTCTAAACTTATCAATTGTATATTAACTTGTAAGTATCTACTTAAATTAATTTTAATTTACTAAATAACTAGTTATTTAATAAAATACGTTTAATCTAAATGAAATTATCTAATAATGATTAAATCATTAATAACTAAACTAATCTTATCATTTCTTAAACCAGAGAATAAAAGAGCAGGTAATAGACCTATAAAAGAGATCTTAAAGCTGCCAATAATATTTGATGTCACTTCTTATCTAATTCAACTTAGATATGTAAAGAGAATATTAGATCTTAGTTATTTTCACAATTCATCTAAATATATTAAAGAGGTTAAGGATTATAATTTTTCAGTGACTAATAATAAGTTAATTACTAGAAGTAGAAGAGCAGAATTATACTATCAAATAAGCTCCATAATAATAAACAATTTATCAAGAAAAAAAATCTTAATTATAGGTCCAAGGAATGTTCAGGAATTATATATGGCATGGCTATATGGTTTCGAGTGGAAGGAGATAACTGCTATAGATTTATATAGTACGCATCCAAAAATCAAAGTAATGGATATGCATAATATGACATTTAAAGATGAATCATTTGACTGTGTAGTCATGGCTAATACTCTTGCATATGCTGATAATACTGAGAAAGTGATTCATGAGGTTTCTAGAGTATTAAAGCCAAAAGGAATCTTCTCATTTGGCGCTACTTTTAATCCTGCCCCTGGAGTTTGGAAAGGTTCAAAAATAGATGGCAAAAATATATATGACTTTTTGAAGTCTGCAGGAATGCAAATATGCCTGCATTTACCAGAGGAAAAGATAACTTCAAGAGGACTAAATCAAACAACTAATAATTTCAGTGCTCAAAAAATTGATTTAAATGAAAAATTGACTGATAACTTTAATCTTTGATTTAAAATCAAGAAATAATTTCAAAAATTTCTAAACTCTTTTTTTCAGTATATTTTTCTAAAAATTAACATTTAGTTTTTATCTTACTTATTAAATTTATAAGGAGTTTATATTCCCCGAAAAAAAAATTTAAGAATACCTAGGATTATAACTATTTTTTATCTTCGATATTTTAAATTAGAGTTGATTAATTTAAAAAGTATCAAAAAAATAAATTTTTATATTGGGGCCCATAAAGGTAAAGACTCCCAATATTATCTAGGTAGAGGCTTCAAAGTTTTTCTTTTTTTAACTTTTTTTAACTGCCAATTGGTTTGATACGCACGGAAAGAAGGATTAAATTATTAAAAATTAATCCAAGTTTTGTTGTGAAGAATCCATCTCGGCGAAACAATAAAGTAAAAAGAAAAATTAAGTGGAGCCAAGCGGATTTGAACCGCTGACCCCCTGCATGCCATGCAGGTGCTCTACCAACTGAGCTATGGCCCCAATTGATAAAAATATAAGAACAAAATGCCAATATTTATTAATATTTAAACAATGTGAAAGAATTAATCTTAATTGAGTAAGAAAAAAGATTTTTTGCTACCTTTATCAAAGATTGATTATTAAATGATTGAAACTGATCTAGTACCGAAAGATTTTAATTATTCTCAATATATTTTTGCAAATAATATAAATAAAATTCTTGATCTCGATTCTATTCCAAAAGATCCAAGTATAAAATTTACCAAAGCAAATAACGCTTCAGTAAATCCCAATAACATAGTACCTTTTGCTGCTGAATTAGATGACTTATCTAGATTACACTTTATTGCAAGAGATAGGAAGGTTAATACAATTCTTGAATTTGGTGTAGGCAAAAGCACAATAGTCTTGTCTCATGCACTTTCAATTAATAAAAAAGAGTATAAAGATATTGTTATTAATAATTTCAGGAAGAATAATACTTTTCAAATTTATTCAGTCGACAACTATAAAAAATGGATAAAATTATGCAAAGCAAAGATAAAGGATTTAAATTTTGACCCGGAAATTACTAATTTCCACTTTTCTAAATTAATAATGTCAGATTTTTGCGGAAGAATTTGTACTTTTTATGAAAATTTGCCAAATATAAGTCCGGATTTAATTTATCTAGATGGCCCTGATCAATATTCTTCTTTAGGTGATATCAGAGGAATTTCAACAAGAAATTCAGATAGATTTCCTATGGCAGCAGATATTATTTCAATCGAACATTTCCTACATCCTGGAACATTAATAATTGTAGATGGTAGAACTGCAAATGCAAGATTTTTAAAAAGCAACTTCCAGAGAAAATGGTCTTATTTTTATTCTGAAAAATGGGATCAACATTATTTTGAATTAACTGAAGAACCATTAGGTAAATACAATAAAGCTCTAATTGACTTTTGCTTAGGGAATAATTTTTTCAAAAGGTTAAAAAATTAACTTCCATAATTTTCTTGAAGACTTAATAATTCTCTTTATTAAGACCATTTTCAGAGATAATAAAGATTAAGTCGCTAAATTTATAGTGAAAATAGGAGATTTTGTAATAGACGGCAGGAAAAAAGCTTTTATTGTTGCTGAAATTGCTCAGGCTCATGATGGATCCTTAGGTCAAGCTCATTCATATATAGACGCAGTTTCGAAGGCAGGGGCAGATGCAATAAAATTTCAAACACATATTGCAGAGGCTGAATCTACCATTGATGAAGGATTTAGAACTGCAATGAGTAGCCAAGATCAGAACAGATTTGAATACTGGAAACGAGTCTCATTTACTACCGAACAGTGGCTTGAGCTCTCGGAACACTCTAAAGAAAAGGGTCTTATTTTCTTGAGCAGTGCTTTTTCTGAAGAGGCAGTAAATTTACTTGCAGAGATAGGTATGCCTGCATGGAAATTAGGTTCGGGAGAAGTTTTTAATTATTCAATTATTGATTTAATGATTATGAAAGGCGGACCGATTTTGTTAAGCACGGGTATGAGTTCATGGAACGAAATTATAAAAAGTATTAATTACATACTCAATAAGGGAGGTGATCCTGCCGTTTTGCAATGCACCACAAAATATCCTACACCGTTAAAAGAAGTCGGTTTAAATGTTCTCAAAGAGTTTAAAGAAAAATTCAATATTCCTTATGGTATTTCTGATCATTCAGGAACACCTTGGCCATCTTTAGCTGCACTAGCTTTAGAAATAGACTTATTAGAAGTTCATGTTACTTTTGATAGATCAATTTACGGCCCTGATTCTTCTTCTTCTCTAAACTTTTCAGAACTTTCTATGATTTGCCAAGCAAATAATGCATTTTCAATTATGAGAGAAAATCCAGTAGATAAAGATAAGACAGCAAAAATGCTTGAAAGTACAAAATCTTTATTTACTAAAAGCTTAAGTCCTAAATATAATTTAGCTGCTGGGACAAAACTAACAAAAGATATGCTGACACTGAAAAAACCAAGTGGAGGATTTAATATCAATCAAATTGATAAAGTAATTGGGAAGAAACTAAAAGAAGCTCTTCCTTCAAATAAAATTCTTATGCCTCATCATTTAGAATAAAATCAAAGAAGTACAAAGAAATTAAAAATATGCGTAAAATCTGCATAATTGTAAATAGTAGAGCGAATTACGGAAGGATTAAAACTGTTCTACAAGCATTAAAGAATGATTCAAATGTACAATTGCAAATTATTGTTGGTGCTTCTGCAGTATTAGAACGATTTGGAAATGTTAGTAAAATAATTTCTAATGATGGATTTAAAATTGACAGCATGCTTTATTCGGTTGTTGAGGGTGAAAATCCAACTACAATGGCAAAATCAACTGGATTAGCAATTATAGAATTATCAACAATTTTTGAAAATTTAAAACCAGATGTAGTTTTGACAGTCGCAGATAGATATGAAACTTTAGCTACTGCTATAGCCTCAAGTTATATGAATATTCCTTTAGCTCACACTCAAGGTGGTGAAGTAACTGGTTCGATTGATGAAAGCGTTAGACATGCTATTACGAAATTGGCCCATTTACATTTTCCAGCGACAAAATTATCAGAACAAAATTTATTAAAACTTGGAGAAGATCCCTCTACAATTTACATGACAGGTTGTCCAGCTATGGATATCGTTGCTAGTCAAGACCTCACATTAGAAGATGATTTCTTTGTGAAATACAAAGGGGTTGGTCCAAACCTAGATCCGCATAAACCTTATCTTGTTGTATTACAACATCCCGTAACCACTGAATACGGTCAGGGTTTTAATCAAATAAAAGAGACTATAAAGGCTGTTCAAGAAATTAATATTCAAACAGTTTGGCTTTGGCCAAATATAGATGCCGGTTCTGATGAAGTTTCTAAAGGAATAAGAATTTTTCGAGAACGAGAAAACCCATCCAATATTCATTTTTATAAAAATTTCTCTCCTGAAGACTATATAAAATTAATTGGAAATTGTATTTGCCAAGTTGGAAACTCAAGTTCTGCATTAAGAGAAGGTAGCTTTCTTGGAGTTCCAGTTGTAAATATTGGTACTCGTCAAAATAATAGAGAATGCGCTGAAAATGTTATTCACGTCGACCATAATTTTCAGAATATAAAAAACGCAATAAATTACCAAATAAAGCATTCAAAATATGAGAGTTCAAAAATATTCGGAGATGGTGATTCAGGTAAAAAAATCGCAAAAATATTGGCTAAAGCAGAATTTAAGATTCAAAAAAAATTGCATTTTCTAAACTAGATAGGTATTATTCGATAAGCTTTAATTTTCTAATATTGGTAGAAAATAACAGAAAAAAAATAATTCAAGAGTTAACAAAAAATCTTTTTGATATAAAACGATGGCCACATTACCAATTAATGTTTGACCATCTAGATTCAATTATTGAAAAAATTCAAGATGATGGTAAATTTGCAATCCTAGAAAGATGCTATATATATGGAGGCTTATCTATTTTCTCAAGTCTCTTTGACACTAAGAATTTAGATATTTTTGATTTTGTTCCACCTAAATCTTTAGAAGAAAATAGAAAAAATTATCAAAAAAATAAACTAGATTTACTCCCTTTATCAAAAGCAAAAATGAGGGAGGCAGAAAAAGTTGTAACTACAAACAATTTAATGGATTCTTTAAAACAAAAAGAACTTTATGACTACATATTTGTACCTAATGTTTTACACCATTATCCCAATCCTTATGATTTATTTAAGATATGCAACAGAGCCTTGAAAGAAAAAGGTTGCTTATATATTTTTGATGCAACACTAAGAGAAAATCATCAAAAACCTGATGATTTCCTTCGTTTTACACCTGATGGAATAACTTATGGTTTAGAAAGTAATAGATTTAAAATAAAAGAAATCTTTACTTCAAATTCTCCTTTAGAAGCTCTATTGTATACTACAGATCAAGTTATACAGTACGATTTGCCAAGTGAACTTCTTACTGAGATAAAAAAAATGAATAATCTGATAAAAGAAAAATACTCATCAGAGTTAAAAATAAATTTTAAAAATAAAGTAAGAAATAATACATCATTTCCAATAGCTTATTCAGTATTAGCTGAGAAAATAAGGATATAAATTATTAAATAATTTTATAATTAAAATAATATTTCAAAATGACTTTTTTAGAAAAAAAAATTTTAGCCGTCGTACCAGCCAGAGGGGGAAGTAAGGGGATTCCGAAAAAAAACTTAAAAAAAATTTGTGGCAAATCTTTAATTAATCACGCTGCAGAAATCTGCAATGCACTTAAATGGATTGACTATTCTTTGTTATCTACTGATGATAATGAAATTGCAGAAGAGGGAATTAAATGTGGACTAAATGTTCCATTTATGAGGCCCAAAGATCTAGCCCTTGACAATTCTAATTCAATCGAAATGTGGAGGCATGCTTGGTTAGAAACTGAGAAAATATTGCAAGAAAGTTTTGATATTTCAATATTACTTGAACCAACAAGTCCTATGCGAAAAGAAAGGGATATTGAAAATTGCGTAAAAAAACTTATAGAAAATAACTACTCTAGTGTAGCAACAGTAAGTTTAACTCCGGCTCATTTTAGACCCCATAAAACATTAGAAGTAACGAAGAGAGGTATGATTAATTTTTATTTACCAAGAGATGACTCATACAGCCTAAGACAAAACATTCCAAATTATTTTCATAGGAATGGAATATGTTACGCATTAACAAGAGAGAAACTTATAGAAGAAAAAGTAATTCTAGACGAATCTACACATGCGATGATTATAAAAAGAGATGTTGTTAATATTGACGAGCCTTTTGATTTAGAACTTGCAGAATTTTTACTAAAACGTTTATGAAAATACTTATTTTTATTGAGCATTCGGCTATTATTAGACATTTTATTGATAGTAATGCATTTTCTCTAATAGCTAAAAAGCATGAAGTTGTTTACGCACTTCCATTTGGACATAAAAGATTAGGCAAATTGAAAAAAAAAGATGTAAAAATAAAATACGCAAAAATAGTTAATCTTCCAGTTGATGAAAAAAGGGTTTCACTTTGGAGCAGTAGATTTTCAGTTGAGCTATTAAAAGGTTTAAAAGGTTGGAATAGTTTTCAGATAAAAAATTCAAGAAGAATATTCAAAAACTTAAACCCTTTAAAAATATATTTTTTGTATAGATTTTTTGGAATGCCTTTAATTTTTGATATATTTACTTATCTAGTTAACAGAAAGTTAATTAAAAATCCTAATAAAAAATTAGAAGCTTTAGTAAAAAAAGAGAAACCTGATGTAATTATTCATCCAAGTGTTTTATCAGGTGTATACATAAATGATTTGGTATATGTTGGTAATAATTTCAAAATCCCAATTATTGTCATAATGAATAGCTGGGATAATCCGAGTTCAAAAAGATCAGTAGTAAGTAATAATTATTGGCTGCTTGTTTGGGGTCCTCAAACAAAAATGCACGCTAGAAAATTAATGAATATGCCAGATAATAAAGTTATAGAATTTGGGGCGGCACAATTTGACATATACTCGAAAAATCCAAAAAGAAGTAGAGAAAATATACTTCTCTATCACAATATTAGAGATTTAAATTATCCAACTTTACTGTATGCTGGATCAAGCAAAAATACAGATGAATTTTCACATTTAAAAAAAATTGATAATGCAATTATTTTAAAAAAAATACCCAAAGTAAACATTATTTATAGACCACATCCATGGGGGGAAGGTGGGAAAAACAGTTCGAGATTTAGAAACTATCAATTTAAAAATATAGTGATTGATAGAAACATGAAAACCTATTTATTAAATAATAAAAAATTTGAATCAAACTTTTCAGCTAAATATTCTGATACAAGAGATCTTTTATATTCAGTAGATGCAGTGATTTCGCCATTATCGACAATTTTAATCGAAGCAATGATAATGGGTAAGTCTCCTTTATGTTTTATGCCAATAGATGAAAAAGATACTTTCCATTTTCAGCTTGCGAAATACAATACTCATTTTAAAGAACTTTTATCAAAGAAAGAAATAATAGTAGTTTGGGGGGGAAATAATTTATTAACTGGAATAAAAGATTTAATTAACAAAATAAAAAATAAAGAAAATCATACAAATCTAAAGAAAGAATCAGAATTTTTTGTAAAAAGTTTTAATGTCACTTTTAAAAAAAGAATATTAGATTTTGTTGAGGAAATTGATAAAAGTTCCAAGAATAAAATTATAAATTGAATATTATGAAACAAAAAAATACTGCTTTAATAAATATCTCATAATGGAAAGTCGTCCTATCATTCCAGTTATATTATGTGGAGGATCTGGCACAAGATTATGGCCACTATCAAGAAAAAGTTTTCCTAAACAATTTTTATCATTAAGTTCTAATTCCAATAAATCATTACTGCAACTTACTCAAGAAAGAATAAAAAACATAAAAGGTATACAACAACCAATATTAATTTGTAATGAGGAGCATAGATTTTTAGTTGCAGAACAAATGAGAGAAATAGATATTAATCCAATGTCAATACTTTTAGAACCATTTGGAAGGAATACATGCCCTGCTATAACTTTGGCAGCACTAAAGGCTATTGAAGTTACTGAAAATCCAATCTTATTAATCTTATCTTCTGATCATATTATAGAAGATGATGAAAAATTCAAACAGGTGATTGAGGCTGGTTTAAATTATGTAGAAAAAGATAAATTAGTTACCTTTGGTATTGTTCCAACTTCTCCCGAAACAGGATATGGTTACATTAAATCCACAGAATCAAAAACAGATTTAATTGCAATTGGATCAAAAATTGAGAGTTTTGTTGAAAAACCAAATTTAGAAAAGGCTAAAGAATTTATAAAAGATAAAAGATATACCTGGAATAGTGGAATGTTTTTATTTAAAGCAGAAACAATAATTAAAGAAATAAAACATTATTCACCAGAAATATTTAATCATTGTAGTAATGCATTAAAGGATGAACTTTTTGATCTGGATTTTCAAAGGTTAAATAAAGAAGATTTTTCTAAATGTCCAAATATTTCTATTGATTTTGCTGTTATGGAAAAAACAAATTTAGGAGTTGTCTTACCTCTTAATGCTGGTTGGAATGATATTGGAAGTTGGGATTCGGTCTGGGAAATTTCTAAAAAAGATAAGTATGAAAATGTGATTGAAGGAAATGTACTTGCAAAGGATACTAGGAATAGTTATTTAAGATCTGACAAAAGATTATTAGCTGCAATTGGTATTGAAGATATCATTGTAGTTGAAACAAGTGATGCAATACTGGTGGCATCAAAATCTAAGTCGCAAGAAGTAAAAGAAATTGTTGCCAAGTTAAAAGATCAAAAAATTCCTGAAGGGCAAGAGCATAAAAAAATTTATCGCCCTTGGGGATTTTATGAATCGATTGTTGAGGATTCACGTTGGAAAGTTAAATTGATAAATGTTATACCTGGAGAAAAATTATCTCTACAATTACATCACCACAGATCAGAACATTGGATTGTCGTTAAAGGCACTGCAAAAGTAGAAGTAGATAAATCAGAAATGATTCTTAATGAAAATCAAAGTACCTACATTCCTCTTGGTTCAAAACATAGATTATCCAATCCAGGGGAAGTACCTCTTTTATTAATTGAAGTCCAAAGTGGTTCCTATCTTGGTGAAGATGATATTGAAAGATTTGAAGATAGTTATGGTCGGATTTAGTAAACTTAAGATTAAATTTTTGATGATTAAATATCATTACTTCATAGATAAGAAGAACAAGATACTAGTATCATAAATGAATAGATAGTTAAGAATATATGAAAATTTTGATTACTGGAGCTGCTGGTTTTATTGGTTATCACTTAACTAAGAAACTATTAGAAAAAAATAATTTTTGTATAGGTATTGATAATTTTAATTCCTATTATGATCCAAATCTTAAGCATGCCCGTTTTGAGAACTTACAAAGAATTGCTGAAGAAAATAATAATAACTTTAAGATGATAAATGGAGACATCAAAGATCAGATTACTTTAGATAAAGTTTTTCAAAAAAATCAACCTAATGTAGTTGTTAATCTTGCTGCGCAAGCTGGAGTAAGATATTCACTGGACAATCCTTCTGCTTACATACAAAGTAATATAGTAGGCTTTGCAAATTTATTAGAAGCTTGCCGCAATTTTCAAGTCAAACATCTTGTTTATGCCAGTAGTAGTTCTGTTTATGGAGGTAATACTAATATGCCCTTTACTGAAAAGCACGGAGTTGATCATCCTATAAGTCTTTATGCTGCCACAAAAAAAGCGAACGAATTGATGGCTCATTCATATAGTCATCTCTACTCTATTCCTGCGACAGGATTAAGATTTTTTACTGTATATGGACCATGGGGTAGGCCTGATATGGCTCTTTTTCTCTTCACAAAATCAATCCTTAATAGAGAACCAATTAAAGTCTTTAATCATGGAAAGATGAAAAGAGCATTCACTTACATTGATGATATTGTAGAAAGCATACTAAAAATAATTGATAAGCCTCCCAAATCAAATAAGAAATTCGACACCCTAAATCCAAATCCAGCAAATAGTTGGGCACCACATAAAGTATTTAATATTGGCAATGCTAAACCAGTATCTTTAAATGATTATATAAGTGCAATAGAGGATTCTTTAGGAATCAAAGCAGAAAAATTATTGCTTCCTATTCAACCGGGAGATGTCGAGTGTACCTCATCAGATTGTTCAGCCTTAGAATCATGGATAGATTTCAAACCTAATACTCCAATAAAAGTTGGTATTAAAAAATTCACAAAATGGTATAGAGAGTTTTATGGTGTCTAATAAAGAACTTATCATAGATATTTACCCAGACCTTAATAAGTGCGTTGTGGCAATAATAGGACTTGGCTATGTAGGATTACCTCTTTTGGTGGCTTTAGCACAAAATAAAGATAATGAAATTGAATTTAGAAATATTCATAGAAAAATTATAGGTTTTGACATAAATGAAGAGAGACTAGAAGAATTAAAGAAAGGAATTGATAGAACAAATGAAATAACAAAAAATGAATTGAAGAATTCAAATATTTTTAAACTTACAAATAAAATAGAAGATATTACTCAAGCGGATATCTTTATTATTACTGTACCTACCCCAATAGATGAAAATAAAAAGCCTGATTTAAAAGCTTTAAAAAGTGCTTCTATGACAGTGGCCAAGGCCCTTAAATTAAGAGCTCAAAAACAAGATATTAAAACTACAAAGAAAATTCCAATAGTTATCTATGAAAGTACTGTTTATCCAGGAACAACTGAAGAGATTTGCATACCTATAATTGAAAAACATTCTGGATTAATCTACGATGATTTACAAAATAAAGAGAAAACTTTTTCTTGTGGATACAGTCCCGAAAGAATAAATCCTGGAGATAAGGAGCACAAACTAGAAGATATTATTAAAGTTACGAGTGGATCTAATAAGATAGTATCAATTTGGATTGATAAATTTTATGGCTCTGTTATAAAAGCTGGAACTTTTATGGCTGCAAATATTAAAACTGCAGAAGCGGCTAAAGTCATCGAAAATACTCAAAGAGACTTAAACATAGCATTAATAAATGAACTGGCTATTATTTTTAAAATGATAGGAATTGATACCCTTGAAGTCCTTGAAGCAGCATCAACTAAATGGAATTTCCTGCCGTTTAAACCTGGATTGGTTGGTGGCCATTGTATTGGTGTTGATCCATATTACTTAACTTATAAAGCTGAATCATTAGGTTATTTACCCGAGGTTGTCTTAGCAGGAAGAAAAATAAATGATGGTATGAGTAAATGGATTGCAGAACAAATAATCTTGGAAATGTCCAAAAAAAATATTTCAATTTCATCATCAAAAGTTTTAATTCTTGGTTTTTCTTTTAAGGAAAATTGTCCTGATATTAGAAATACAAAAGTGTTTGATTTAATAAATTTTTTAAAAGTTTATAACTTAGATTTTGAAGTTGTAGATCCCTGGGTTAATAAAAAAGAAGCAGAAAAAGTTTGCGGCATTTCAATTCAAAACAAATTTCATAAAAACAAAAAATATGATGTAGTTATTTCTTGCGTGGCTCACCAACAATTTCTCGATATTTCGCTTAATGAATGGAGAAATCTTATTAAAGATAATGGTATATTATTTGACTTAAAAGGTTTTATTCCAAGAAAATTAAATCCAATTAGAATTTAATTAAGTACCAAATGAAGAAAGTTGCTTTAATATTTGGAATATCTGGGCAAGATGGTGCATTCTTAGCTGATTTACTTTTAAAAAAAGATTATGAAGTTCATGGAACTTCCAGAGATGCTGAAATCAACATTTTTTCATCTTTAACAGAAATTGGAATCAAAGCAAAAGTGAATTTGCATTCAGCTACTCTTACTGATTTTCATAGTACATTACAAGTTATAGAGAAGGTGAATCCTTCCGAAATTTATAATTTAGCAGGACAATCTTCAGTGGGGCTTTCATTTGATCAGCCAGTTGAAACTTTGGAGAGTATTACTACAGCAACTATAAATATTTTAGAAGCTATAAGATTTCTTGGTAAAAGTATTCGTTTTTATAATGCAGGATCATCAGAATCATATGGTAATACGGGAGAATTACCAGCTGATGAAAAAACTCCTTTTAGACCTAAGAGTCCCTATGGGGTGGCCAAAGCAGCGGCGTTCTGGCATGTTTCTAACTACAGAAATAGTTACGGCTTATTTGCTTGTTCAGGAATTATGTTTAATCATGAATCAATATTAAGACCTTCAAGGTTTGTCACAAAAAAGATTTGCCAATCAGCAGCAAGAATTGCTTTAGGAGAAATTTCTTCACTAAAGCTTGGAGATATACAAATAAAAAGAGATTGGGGATGGGCTCCTGAATACGTAGAGGCTATGTGGAAAATGCTTCAACAAGAAAACCCTGAAGACTTTGTTATAGCAACGGGTAAATTAAGCAGCTTGAATGAATTTATTAGTTGTGCATTTTCAGCATTAAATTTAAATTGGGAAGATCATGTTATTAGAGATGATATTTTGTATAGGCCATCTGAAATCAAATCTGGTTTTGGATGCCCTATAAAAGCAAATAAAAAGCTATTTTGGGAAGCGAAAACACTAATGCCTGAAATCGCAAATATTATGACACTTAAAGAATTTCACAAAATTAAGAATTCTAATTTTAAAAAGCCGTGAAAGATAATTTTCGATATCTAAAGAACAGTTTAACTTGTTTCCCTTGGAAAATACTTAGCAAGATAAATATTTATAAAGACATATCTCCACCAATTAAATATGTTGCAGAGGAAGCAAATTGGGCGATTAAAAATGTTGGAGAGAATATGAAAAGAGAATTGGATATTATAAATCCTCAAAAATTTGAGATAACAACAAACCCTTCAAAAATTACAAAAAAAATTGTTCATTTTGGCTCTCAATATATGTGGTTAAATTGGGGTTCACACATGTCAAAAGATAACTATTTTATTTCTACATTCTTTCATGGAAAACCTTCGGACGGTGATGAGGTTAAATATCATATTGAACGATTTTTGAAAAGTGTTCCCAGACTTCAAAAAGTAATAACTGCCTCAACAATTGTGGAGAAAAGATTATTAAATTGGGGAGTCCCATCAGAAAAAATAATAAAAATTCCTCTAGGTGTAAATACAAAAAAATTCATACTTCCCAGTAAGGAAAGACAATCCAAGATCAGAGATTTATTAAATATTCCACGTGAATCTATATTGATTGGATCCTTTCAAAAAGATGGTATAGGCTGGGGAGAAGGTTTAAAACCAAAGTTAATAAAAGGTCCTGACATTTTTGTGCAAACCTTAAAAAGGTTATCAAAAAAAGGCTTGCCTGTTTACGCTCTGCTTACTGGACCATCAAGAGGTTATGTAAAAGAAAAGCTTAAACAAGCTAATATTCCTTTCTTTCATTCTTACGTAACTAATTCAGATGAACTTATTCCTTTATATCAAGCATTAGACCTATATCTAATCACCTCAAGGGAAGAGGGTGGACCTTTGGGGTTAATCGAAAGTATGGCATGTGGAGTTCCTGTAGTTTCAACGCGAGTTGGCATGGCCGAAGATGTTATTCAAGATGATATTCCAGGAGAGATATCGCGAACCATTGATTCAAAAAATTTAGCTAATAAAGTAGAACTAATCCTAAATAGTTTTTATAAAAATAAAAAAGAATCTCAAAAATTAATAAGAAAACATATCATAAGATTTGATTGGGAAGAGATAGCTAAACAACATTGGGAAAAAGTTTATAAAGAATTAATTTGATGACAAAACTTTTGAGATTCTTTTCAATAATTAAAAAGCCAATTAAAAAAATATGGACTATTAGAGAGTCTATAAAATTAATTTATAATTATTTATTTATTGCATCAAACTATAATTCAAAAAATCCTAAATTATATTACGGAGGATCACTAATAGGTAATATTGGAGGCCCATTAGTAAAAGTTAAAAAGTTAAATCAGTTCTTCCCAGAACATAATTGGAACTTTAATATAATTTATCTACTGTCAAATTCAATATACTTATCATCTGCTTCAATTAATCTTATAAGAAAAAAAAAGGTCCCAGTTATTCTTAATCAAAATGGAGTTTTTTATCCAGAATGGTTTAAAGGAAATTGGAAGGAAGAAAACCATAAAATGTCAAAAATTTATCACTCTGCTGATTATGTTCTTTGGCAATCAAATTTCTGTAAAAAAGCCTCTGAGAAATTTCTTGGCAACAGGATAGGTAATGGTGAAATACTCTATAATGCGGTTGATACATCAATCTTTACCCCAAAAAATAGATCGAAAAATAAATTCTTTACATTTTTAATCACAGGGAATATTAGAAAAATTAGCAACTATCGTATAATATCTGTTCTTTATGCATTAAAAAATTTTATTTCCGAAAATTATAATATCCAACTAATAATTGCAGGTTTTATTGAGGATAGAAAATACATTAATTTAAAAATTAAGCAGCTAAATTTAGAAAATCATATTAAATTTTATGAGGAATATTCTCAAAGAGATGCTCCAAAAATATATCAAGAAGCAGATGCATATATAACAATGACTTTTCAAGATAATTGCCCTACAGCAGTACTTGAAGCTATGGCTAGTGGTCTTCCGATTTTATACTCTTCTAGTGGAGGGATACCAGAATTAGTAGGGGAAGAATCAGGTATAGGAATTAATGTTGAAGAAAATTGGGATCAAACCATGGTTCCTAATGATTCTACTATTGCAAATGGGATGAAGGAAATAATTGATAAAAAAAATATTATGTCACAAGCCTCAAGAATTAGAGCAGTTGAGTTTTTTGATATAAAAAAATGGATTGTTAGGCATATAAATATTTTCGAAAAACTTCTCGATCAATAATTTTAGTTACTAGAAATTATTATTTTTTATATAAAAGATACTACTAAGAGAGCAAGGAAGGGGGAGGTTAAAAGTTTTTTTCAAAAAATTTATTTAAAAAAATATACTAAAGTTGAAATAAATGATTAGTAATTTTTAGCTAAATTTTGCGCCAAACTGCTAAAAGCTTACCTTGAAATATAACTTCATCCAAATTTAATTCAATAGGTTCATAATTTGGATTGGCTGCCTCTAAAAATATTTTTGCTCCTCTTTTGAAAAAGTACTTCAATGTTGTACCGGAGCCTGGAACCATTGCGCTCACAATTGTTCCATTTATTAGAGAATTAGAATCTCTTATAGGTTCCATCAAAACCATATCTCCATCAGCTATACATGCATCAATCATTGAATCACCATTAACTGTGAGTGCAAAAACATCCTTTTTCTTAAATACATCTGTAATGTCAAGATTTTCATAGACATCTGAAAAAGTTTCAATTAATCCGCCTGCGGCTACCGATCCTTTAATAGGAATTCCATCAATAATTTCATCAACCAATTTAAGAGTTCTCGCTTTACCTTCCTGCCAAGAAATAAAGCCCTTATCTTGAAGATGTTTAAGCCTACTTTGAATAGGCGCTGGTGACTTTAAACCCATTGCGTTCATCATTTGCCTTATTGAAGGGCTATGTTGAAAATCTCTCACATAATCTCTTATCCACTGATAAAGCTCGTTTTGGGCTTCAGTGAGATTATCGCCTGAATAGTTAACCAAGGAACATATGTACTCTAATACATTTGTACCTTTTAAATCGCCTTTTTGCAAGTTCTAGGAAAGAAGTGATGCTAAAAGGGCTTGTTGAACATGAAGTCTATTTTCTGCTTGTTCGAAAATTCGACTATTTTTACTTTCGAACACTTCATTAGTTATTTCTTTGTCTCGATATGCTGGAAGACAATGTAAAACAATTGCATCTTTTTTTGCTTTCTTCAATAAATCATTATTAATATTAAATCCATCAAAATCTATATCTTTTTTTTCTTTTTTATTTTCTTCACCCATTGAGGACCAAACGTCTGTGTACAAAACATTTGACCCAACTACAGCCACGTGAGGATCATTTATGATTTTCAAAAAATCTTTTTTATTACTTATCTCTAACGCTTTTTTTATAATTGCACTATTTGGTTCATATCCCTTTGGACAAGAAATTCTCACTTCCACATCAAGTAATGCTCCACATAAAATAAGTGAATTTGCAACATTATTGCCATCGCCTATAAATGTTAAAACAACTTTACTAAAATCATTAAATTCCTCTTTAATTGTCATAAAATCAGCCAAAGCTTGGCATGGATGCTCTAAATCAGTGAGTGCATTTATAACAGGCTTGGAAGACCACCGCGCATATTCTTCCAAATCTGATTGTTTAAAAGTTCTTATTGCAAGTGCATCACAATATCTGCTTAGAACTCGAGCTGTATCTCTTATAGGCTCGCCCCTGCCTATCTGTGAAGTAGTTGGATTTAAATCAATAGTGGTCCCGCCAAGTCGTGACATTGCCACTTGAAAGCTAACTCTCGTACGGGTAGAAGATTTATCAAAAATGAGTCCCAAAACTTTGTTTTTAAGTTGAATATTTATATCTTTATTTTTAAAATTTTGAGCAAGATTTAGTAAATTTATAACTTCTTCATTTGAAATATCCAAGGATGATAAAAAATTTGAACTTACAATCTTATTTGGTTTTAGCATCATTTTTATAAAGATGACCTAAATTCTACTATGCAGGCATTTTACTTTCAGCAAGTAGCGTTTTGAGATCCTCTCCTTCTATAACCTCTTCTTTAAGTATCTTTTGTGAAATAGATTCTAATAAAGGTAAATTATTCCTCAAAATATTCAATGCTGTCTCATGAGCATCATCAACTAATTCTCTTACTTCTTTATCTATAGCTTGTGCTGTAGCATCACTGACTGATCTTCTTGGATTATTGCCGTTACCCAAGAATTGACCACCACCTTGTTTGTCATAAGCTAGGGGTCCAAGTATATCACTCATTCCAAAAGTACCAACCATTTGCTCAGCAATATCAGTAGCTCTTTGGAGATCATTTGAAGCTCCAGTTGTGACTTTCCCAAAAACCACTTCTTCAGCTGATCTTCCACCAAGCAGTGTGGCTATTTGTCCTTTCAACTCATCCTTGGAGTTGAGAAATCTTTCTTCTGTAGGAAGTTGAAGTGTATAACCTAGAGCACTCATGCCTCTAGGTACAATTGAAATTTTTGCAACTTTTGATCCTCCTGGCATGAGGTGGCCCACAATGGCATGGCCGACTTCATGGTATGCCACAACTTTCTTCTCGTCATCTTGGAGAACTCTACTTTTTTTCTCTAGACCTGCTACCACTCTCTCAATAGCTTCACTCAAATCTCTTTGCTCTACACTTTTTCTTTTAGCTCTTGCTGCAAGTAAAGCTGCTTCATTAACCATATTAGCCAAATCTGCCCCTGCGAATCCACTTGTAGCTTGTGCAATTGAGTCTAAATCTATAGAGTCTGCTAATTTAACCTTTTTTGTATAAATTTCAAGGATTGTTTTCCTACCGGATAAATCAGGCCTATCTACTAAAACTTGCCTATCAAATCTACCAGGTCTCAAAAGTGCTGCATCAAGTACTTCTGGCTGGTTAGTAGCAGCAAGTACAATAACTGGCTTATCTGTAGATGCAAATCCATCCATTTCAGTAAGTAGTTGATTT
This sequence comes from Prochlorococcus marinus XMU1404, assembly GCF_017696175.1. Classification (NCBI taxonomy): domain Bacteria; kingdom Bacillati; phylum Cyanobacteriota; class Cyanophyceae; order Synechococcales; family Prochlorococcaceae; genus Prochlorococcus; species Prochlorococcus marinus. The sequence goes on from NZ_JAAORE010000003.1 coordinate 168,959, forward strand.
AATGTTTGTTCCCTCTCATCATTACCCCCAACAACTCCCATTGATCCCGAACGGCTTTTGCCAATAGCATCTAACTCATCAATAAAAATTATGCAAGGAGCTTTTTTCTTAGCTTGTTCAAATAAGTCCCTAACTCTTGCCGCGCCAGCACCCACAAAAAGTTCAACAAATTCAGAACCTGAAATAATGAAAAAAGGAACTTCTGCTTCACCAGCAACAGCTTTTGAAAGAAGTGTTTTACCTGTTCCTGGAGGTCCGACCAAGAGAACACCTTTAGGTATTCTTGCTCCAATATCGGTATATCTTTCTGGTTTTTTTAGAAAATCAACTATTTCTGTTAATTCGTCCTTAGCTTCATCAACTCCTGCAACATCAGCAAATGTTACTTTTGATTCATCATCAGGTACATAAACCTTAGCTTTACTTTTAGTAAAACTTAGAGCTCCTTGAGCACCTCCACCACCCATACTTCTTCTAGCAAAGAATTGTAAAACTAGTATAAAAATTAATGGAGGAACAACCCAGCTCAAAATTGTTGAGAAGAAATTAGGTTTTTTAGGAGGAGCAGCAGCAAATTCCACCCCTTTACTTTCTAACCTTTGTGGAAGGTCCATATCAAAAATTGGGGTTGTCGCCAATACAGAGGGTGAACCTTCCTCAGCTCCATTCAATTCATATCTAATTTGTTCTTGAGTTATATATGCTCTCTTAACTTCCCCATCATTAACTTGATCTATAAACAAAGAGTAAGGAACCCTAGGGATTTGCATATTTTGATTAGGGAAAAGACTGCTAAATAAAAGTAATGCTCCAACTCCTATCAAAATTATATTTACAATTCCAAATCTTCTATTAGGTTGATTATCGTCTTGTCTTATTGGCATGATGGTGGTCAAATTTGAACTTATTATAAACTAAACGAAGAGTTTCCGTATCCGTATTTTTTTTTGGGGTAAGAACCGTACGGTACTTTGACCTAAATAAATTGGTAATAAAGATTAATTCTCAAATGAACTTTTAATGCAAATATCATTGCCAATCAAACTAACCCTAAGATCACTTAATTTGATAATTTCATTCATTTCTGCAAATTCAAAATCACCAAAAGGATTCATACTAGTTTCTCCACCTAAAATTTTTGGAGCGATAAAAGTAATAATTTCCTGAACACAATTAGATTGCATAGCAGCAGTCGCTAATCTAGGGCCACATTCCCATAGAACTTTATTACATCCTCTTTTAGCAAGTATTTTTGAAATCAACTCTGGATTGTCTGATGATACCTTTTCGACCTCTACACATTTGGGAATCCTTGTGAGGTAACTTTCATTTGCTGTAGAAGAATCATAAATAACTATAGTTTTTGCCTTACTACAATCCCAAAGATTAGATTTTAAAGGAAGATCTAAACTTTTTGTGAAAACAACTCTCAAAGGCTCAGGATACTTTAAACCTCTTGTAGTCAAAAGTGGATTATCTTTCCTTAATGTGTTTCCACCAATGATAATTGCATCAAATTCTGCTCTAAAAGAGTGAACTAATGACCTTGATTCTTCATTAGTAATCCATTTACTCTTACCATTTTTTAAACCTATTCTGCCATCAATACTCATAGCCCATTTAAGAACACCAAATGACTTTTGAGTAATATTTCTATGAATAAAAGCTTTGTTTAATTCTAAGGATTCTTTCTCACATAATCCTAAGTGAACTTGAATTCCTGCTTCTTTTAAAAGTTTAATACTTTTCCCAGAGACTCTTTTATCAGGATCTTGAATCGATATATAGACCTTCCTTATCCCTGAAGATATTACCTTATCTACACATGGAGGTGTTTTACCTTGATGACAGCAAGGTTCGAGATTCACATACATTGATCCCCCTTTTGCATCCTTTTTTAAATTACTAAAAGCCATTGCCTCAGCATGAGGCATCCCTGCCTTGTAATGAAATCCTTCTGAAATAAGGTTTCCATTTTTATCAAGAATCACTGATCCTACCCTAGGGTTAGGACTAGTTGTATTATTGCCTAACGAAGCCAAAAAGAGTGCTCTTTTCATCCATTTTGTATGGCTTAAATTTATTTCAGACATCTTTTATATAAAATATTCAACTTAGTGATCTCCATTCTTTAACCACGAAGGGGGGGACAGGTAACTCTGAAAAGACTCCTGACAAAGATAATCTTAATGGTCTATTTTTATCTAAATTTTTAATCAATTTATCTAGATCGAATTCTGCCGCAGCTTGTCTTCCATCATTTGCTAATTCTACATTGAGTAATGTTTTATCACCTAAAAGCCACTGTTTTCTCCCTGATTCAACCCTCAAGTCAGTGGGATGATCAATCCTGAGATTTCCAGGATATCCTATTACTCTCAAGATCAATTTATCTTCAAAAAGAGGGGATTTATAAGCTACTAATTGCCAAGTTTCAAAGTCTAAATCCCTTAAAAACTCACTACTAGCATTCATTAATTCCCCATTCATTTCTGTTTCTGCAACTTCTGCAGATACTTTTAATGGGTTAAAAATAAAGGATAATAGTAAAAGTAAAGGTAATATACCTTTCAAAAAAATATTTTTATTTGATTTTGTAATTTTCTTCATTTTCAGAATCCATCAGAGCATCTAGAGTTACAGCTGTTCTTACAATAGCTTGATATCTTTTGATTATTTTACGATTTTTTTCTATAACTCGAGATAAGTTTAAAGTGTCTTTTTCAGAATAGCTAGATGTTAAATCGCTAGAATCTTCTTCAATAAACTCAAATTCACTATCTTTATTAATTAGAGTTAATAATAAATCATGTAATCTCTTTCTCCTTTCAGACAATTAATTAACTATGATAACTCGAATAATAATAAGATAATTTAATAAAACATTCAAACAATTAAGTTCCATTTCATAAATATTGATGACTGAAGTTAATAGAAAAATTCATGTAATTGGGATTAATTCTTATAAATTTGAGGATCTATCTTTAAAATTACAAAATTTATTCTTAGAAACAGAAAATATTGCAGTTCCAAATTCATATTTTGAAGAAATCAAATCATGGAGCGAAAATGGTCTATTAAAAAATAAATCATTTTTTTCGAGCAAAAGTAATAACGAACTTCTTAACTGGCTTAGATCTCAAAAAACTGATGTTATTTTAATTTCGAGAGGAGATCCACTTTGGTTTGGAATTGGGAGAATATTACTAGAAAACTTTTCAAAAGATGAATTAAGTTTCTACCCTTCAAATACTTGCATTCAATTAGCATTTAGTAAGATGAAAATCCCATGGCAAGATACTGTTAATGTAAGTATTCACGGCAGAGACACGAAAAAGTTTATTGAGGCTCTTAAAGCAAGGCCTTCAAATTTGGCTATCATTACAGATTCAAATAACAAAAGTTTAGAAATAATCAAAAAAAACTTATCAGAATTGAATCTGATTGACTTATATGATTTTTGGCTCTGTGAAGAAATAGGCTTTGATAATGAAAAAATAAAAAAATTAAATCTTAACGAGTCATTGCCTACTGATATATCAAGTTTGAATATTGTTGTTCTTACAAAAACAAAGAAGAATTATTCTAATAATCTCCCTCTTTTTGGAATTAGTGACTTTATTTTTGAAACTTTTGATGATAGACCTAATTTATTAACTAAAAGGGAGGTTCGGGTCCAAATCTTGGCTGATCTAGAGCTTCCTAACAATGGCGTCATCTGGGATATAGGAGCAGGTTGTGGGTCAATTGGTTTAGAAGCATTAAAATTAAGGCCTAATTTAGATTTGTTTTGTATCGACAAAAGGATTGGCTCAAAAGCATTAATACTAGAAAACTCAAAAAGGCTAGGCGTTAAACCAAAATTGATTTTAGAGGAAGATATAAACAATACTCTAGAAAAGAGAATTTTAAGTTCTATTGAAAAACCTAATAGATTAGTAATTGGAGGTTGCAATAAACAAACCAAACTTTTAGTTATTAAAAACCTATCTCAATATATGAATATTGGAGATATTATAGTCATCCCAATAATAGACATTGAAGCAATAAAAGAATTGAAAGAGCAATTAGAAGTTAAAAATTTCAAGACAAATTTAAATTTAATTCAAACTTACAAAAGCTTAAGTATCGCAGAGGGAATGAGAATAGAACCAAATAATCCTGTTTTTTTATTAAAAGGTAAAAAATCAATTTAAATGATTGTTATTTATTAGGCTTAGCCACATGAGGTAATCCCCAACCTAATTTATTTCTTAAAACCTGGAAAAATTCATGATCTTCGAGTCTTATAAACTTTACTGAATGCTTACTTTTTCTTATTAAAACCCTATCTTCAGGCCAAACATAACAACCAGCATTTCCATCAACAACCATTACCAACCTTTCAGGAGTCGCGGGGAAAACAGTTACTGGCTCTGAATCATTAAAAACTAATGCTCTTGATGCTAATGAATGTGGAGCAATTGGAGTTAATTGCACAACTGGGCAATCTGGTGTAATAACTGGTCCTCCAGCACTCAGAGAATATGCTGTGGATCCAGTTGGAGTAGATAAAATAACTCCATCAGCTGAAATATCCACAGGAGCATGTCGCCCAATAGAAATCTCAAAATGACACATGCTTGTAAGAGGTTCTCTATGAAGAGCCATCTCATTAAGGCAGAGAGACTCCCATCTCCTCTGATCATTCCTCATCACACTTATGATAAAGCAAGTTCTTTCTTCAATATCCCAATTACCAGTAATGATTTTATCAATAGCTTCATCTAAATTAGATAAATAAGCTTCAGCAAGAAAACCTAGATGTCCCGTATTAATGGTAAGAATGGGAATCTTTGCAGGAGCTGTTTGTCTCGCAGCAGATAAAACAGTTCCATCTCCACCAAGGACAATAGCAAACTCTATTGAAGAATCAAAACCTTCTGGAACACAATTTGTATATCCCAGCGGTCGAACGTGTTGATCAGGATTGGCAAAACCAACCATACCACCAGAACTACTTACTCTTACAACTTCATAATTGGATTCTTCCAATTTTCTTTGCACAGAATTTGCAGTTTGAACAGCTAGTTCTTTACCGTCATTAACGATTAGTCCTGCTTTACGTACCAATAAAAAAATTAAAACTATAAACTATTTTAAACTATTTGTTGGCCAATCCTAATTTAAAATTTCTATTTTATTAGAACTGCTCCAAAAACCTAAAATCATTTGTGTAGAACTTCCGTATATCATCGATCTGATGCCTTACCATACAAAATCTCTCGACTCCTAATCCAGCTGCAAATCCAGTCCACTTCTCAGAATCTAATCCTAATTTTTCTAGAACCTTCGGATCTACCATACCGCAGCCCATTACCTCTAACCATTTACCTTTCCATTGTACGTCTACTTCTGCTGAAGGCTCAGTAAATGGGAAATAACTAGCTCTAAATCTTACAGGAATATCTCCAAAAAAGGTCTTTAAGAAAGTAAGAACTGTACCTCTTAAATGACTAAAATTAATACCTTGATCAATACATAAAACCTCAACCTGATTAAATATAGGAGAGTGAGTAGCATCTACAGCATCTCTCCTATACACTCTTCCAGGGGCGATAATTCGTACTGGAGGTGGATTATTTTCTAAGTATCTTATCTGAACTGGAGAAGTATGTGTCCTTAAGAGTCTATTTTCATCTAAGTAAAAAGTATCCTGCATATCTCGCGCCGGATGATTTTTGGGTATATTTAAAGACTCAAAATTATAAAAATCAGTTTCTATTTCAGGCCCACTTTCAACTGAATAACCTAAACCACAAAAAATATCTATGATTTCATCTTGTGTTGAAATTAAGGGATGTTTACTTCCAGGGGGGGTTCCAGTTGCTGGAATTGTTACATCAATTTTTTCGCCTTTAATCTGCTGATCCAAAGCTTCAATATTTAATTTATTTTTTCTTTTACTTATTAAATCTTGAAGATTTATCTTTATTAAGTTTGCCTTCTGGCCAACAATGGGTCTGTCAGTGGCAGACAATTGACCCATTTTTTTAAGAATAATTGATAATTCCCCTTTTTTTCCTAAAAGAGAAACTCTCAATTGATCCAGTTCTTCATGAGTATTAGCATTATCTACATTATTTATTGCTGCAAGAGAAAGATTATTTAGTTTTTCCTCAATTTGACTTAATGATTCAATTTGACTCACTGATATAGTAAAAATAAGTATTGCCTTATTTTACTTAAATATCGTCCATAAATAAAATGTATTTATAAATGAAGCCGTTAAATATATTAATAAGCAATGATGATGGTGTTTTTGCAGAAGGAATAAGAGCCTTAGCAAAATCAGCACATAAGAGAGGACATAAGGTTACAGTAGTATGCCCAGACCAAGAAAGATCAGCTACTGGTCATGGTCTTACTCTGCAATCTCCGCTAAGAGTGGAAAGAGCAGACGCATTATTTGGGAAAGGGATAAAAGCTTGGGGATGCTCAGGCACTCCTGCTGATTGTGTCAAATTAGCACTTTCTGAACTATTGGATAATAAACCCGATCTTATTTTATCTGGAATAAATCACGGGCCAAATTTAGGGACAGATATTTTTTGTTCAGGGACTGTTGCAGCAGCAATGGAAGGCACTTTAGAGAATGTTCCCTCTATGGCAATAAGTGTTGCAAGTTTTAAATGGAAGAATTTTGAATTTGCTGGAGAAATTGCAATGAATATTGCCGAACAAGCAATTAAGGATAGTTGGCCAGCTTCACTTTTATTAAACCTGAATATACCTCCTTGCGAAAAAAAGAAAATAAAAGAATTATCTTGGACAAGATTATCAATCAGAAAATATAAAAATCAATTTTCTAAAAGGGAGGACCCAAGGGGCGATGATTATTATTGGTTGGCAGGCGAAGTAGTTTTAGACCTTAAATCAAAGGGTTATGGTCCAAAGAACTGGCCTAGTGACGTATCTCAAATACAAGAGAATAAAATATCACTTACACCGGTTGAACCTGATTTGTTTTGGAGAGGAGGTTTAGACTTATTACCTAAAATCAAAAATTCATTTGTAGATCCTTCTTAAAAGCCATAAAGAAAAGCAAAGTCCAAAGAAATGAGCAGCAATAATTTGAGTATTACTGAGCACTGATAAAATCTCAAGTCCAGTAATTGGTATATCAGAAGTCGCTGTTATCAATTGTCCAGTTGTTTGAGAGGATGCCTGAATAAATAGGGCACCCATAAGTGCTTGATATCCAATTAATCCAAACAAAATCCCTAACAAATCAACAATTAGACCTCTTTTTATTAATTTACTTGTTTGTCCTCTTGAGGGTCTTGCGTTGCTCGCGATTGCTCTACCAGCTCTAACAATTAACCAACCTTGCCAAAGACTAAAAAGTAGTAATATTAAAGATATTGTTGTAAGAGATAGTCCAGGTGCCAAACCAAGCTGTCCTTCGCTATTGTTTACAACATTTGAAAAAAGCAAAACAGCTGTAACAACAACACCTAAAATGGATTGAATCCAAAAGCGTATCCATCCAATGCGCCGCATTCCAAATGAAAGCGACTGAAAATCAATTTTGTCAGACATTCATTTGATTGAATAAACTATAATCTATTCAAATTTGCCATCAAAATCATAAAATTGCACGTAATCTTTTGATCTCTTTAATATCGCCATCTGAAGTAAAGAATCCTACTTCAATAGCTATTGGAAGTTTTGATGGCTTACACGCTGGACATAGGAAATTAATAGAAAGCGTAGTTGAAGAAAATCAATACACCCCAACAATTGCAAGCTTTTGGCCTCATCCTAGAGAAGTTCTGTACAATGAGACGCGCCTTAGACTTGATCTGCCTTACGAAAAACTACCAATTCTTGAAGAACTCGGGATTGAACAATTAGTTATGATTCCTTTTGATAAGGAACTATCTAAATTAAGTGCAGAAAGATTTATAGGAGATATTTTGATAAATCAATTACAAGCAAAAAATATTTCTGTAGGTGCTAATTTTAAATTTGGGTTTAAAAGAAGTGGGGACATAAATACTATAAAAAATGCAATTAAAGATACGGATATAAAACTAAAAATTATTCCAATTTTAGAAGACAAAGAAGGTAGAATCAGCAGCAGCAGAATAAGAGATTTGTTAGAGAGAAGTGATCTGAAAAATGCTTTCAAGATTCTTAATAGGTCTTATAGCTTTAAGGGGAAGGTTGTCAAAGGTAAAGGGATTGGGAAAAATATAGGATGGCCAACCGCAAATCTTGAAATAGATGGCAGAAAGTTTTTACCTGGAGAAGGGGTCTATGCAGCTTGGACAACTATAGAAAATACCAACCAAAAAATTGCATCTGTTATGAATCTTGGCTCTCAACCAACAATAGATCCATTATTGCCATCTGCAGTTGAAGTTCATTTAATAAATAAAGATGTTAATCTATATGGTTTAAATCTATCTGTAGAACCAGTTGAAAAGCTTAGATCTCAAATCCAATTCAAAAATATAGATCAACTTTCTAATCAAATTAAAAAAGATAGAGAGAATGCTCTAAGAATTTTTAAAACCAATAAAAAATAAGTTACAAATGTTGAATTCTAATACTCCAAACGCTGAAGATTTAAGAATTTATCAAATTATTGATGCAAATCTAGATAGAGCTAGAGAAGGATTAAGAGTACTAGAGGATTGGGCTAGATTTGGACTAGGCAAAGAAAAATTTGTTGAAAGGATTAAAAATTTTAGACAAATATTAGGTAAAAACCATTTAGAAGTTTATAAACAATCTAGGAATCATATTGAGGACAAATGCAAAGGCTTGACTCATCAAGAGCAAATCAACAGAAAAAGCTCTGAGCAAATTATAAGTTCTAATTCAGCTAGAGTTCAAGAGGCATTAAGAGTCATAGAAGAATTCTCAAGACTACATAATCATGAACTTTCAAAAATCGCTTCGGAAATTAGATATGAAATTTATACCATAGAAATCGACTTATTAAGCTTAAGCAAGTCTAAGAATTCAGAGGAAATATTAAAAGAAAATGACTTATATGTAATCACTGATCAAAAGGACAATTTATTAGAAATAACAGAAGAGATTTTAATTGCGGGAGCAAGAATCATTCAACATAGATTTAAAAAAGGAACTGATAAAGATCATCTTCAAGAAGCAATTCAGGTTAAAAATTTATGTAAAAAATATAATTCTTTGTTCATCGTTAATGACAGAATTGATATAGCTCTAGCATCTAATGCGGATGGAATTCATCTTGGACAAAATGATTTAGACCTAAAAACCGCAAGAAAATTACTAGGATATTCAAAAATTATTGGTATAAGTGCAAATAATAAAATTGATATTTCTAATGCTCTTAAGGAAGGTTGCGATTACATAGGAATAGGACCAGTATTTGAAACTGCAACAAAAAAGAACAAAAAACCTATAGGTATTGAAAAAATCAAAACATTAACAAAAGATTTAAATATTCCATGGTTTGCCATCGGAGGAATTAAGTCAGATAATATTTCATATTTAAAAAGCAATGGGTTTAAAAAAGTTGCCTTAGTTTCGCAATTAATGAATTCTGAAGATCCTAGGGAAGACGCTATTATGATTCTAAAAGAATTGTCTCATGAAAATTAAAGTAAATGGAGAAGAAAAAAAAATAGAACTTGATCAAGAAAATGCTCTACTATCCAAAGCTTTAAATTTAATGGGATATAAACCCAACACAATTGTTGTAGAGCTAAATAATTTAATTATTAATTCAATAAAATGGGAAAAAGTGAAACTTAAAGATGGGGATAATTTAGAAATCGTTTCAATAGTTGGCGGTGGTTAAAAGATAAAATTTTCGTATATTAAAAATCTTCATAATTTTTTAAGTTTAGCCTTGAAACAATAACCAAATTTTTCTTGTTTTCGTTTTATATTCTTATTACTTCAATGAAAAAATGAAAGGAAAAATTGATAGTAACTCAAGATCCCTGAAATGGGAGCAAAATGGGGAGTTAGCACACAAAGATCTCTCTGAGTTAATTGAAAGATTAAAAAATGTAGAAAGTGAACATACATCTTCTGAGCTTTCTAGATTAGGTACAAAATCAAACATAAAAGATTAAATTTGTTACTTAGATCTTGTCTTTATAAAAATTTGTACCAAATTAAAGGTACTGAATATATAAATAAATGCCGAAAAGATTTCCAGAATGGGTAAATACAGAAGTCGTGATAAAAGCGATCAGAATGAGAGAAGAAGGAATGCTTTCAAAACAACTTAATTTATGGATAGAAAACCTATTAGAAATAGAAAAAAAGTAAATCAACTAGGAAATACTTTTAATAATTCTCAGAGCAGCCATTGCCGCTCCGTAACCATTATCTATATTCATAACTGCAATACCTGGAGAACAACTTGACAACATACTATTTAATGCAGTACCCCCGTCCTTACTAACTCCGTAGCCAACTGAGACAGGCACTGCAATAATGGGTTGTGGCAATAATCCACCCACAACTGTTGCCAAGGCTCCTTCCATCCCAGCACAAACTATTAATACATTATATTTATTAATTTCTTCTAACTGACCCATTAATCGATGAAGTCCAGCTACTCCAACATCTATAAAAGATTGACACTTCACTCCATAAATTTCAAGCGCTAATTGTGCTTCAAGTGTTACTGCCAAATCACTTGAGCCTCCTGAAATTATAGCAACTTTTTTATTTGTATTGATTTTATTCAAATTTTTCCCAATTATTAGGCAATTTGCTTCTTCATAGAAACGTGCATCATCATGCAAATCCAAAAGATAATTAGCCTTCTCACTATTAATCCTGGTAATGAAGACAACCTCATTTTTACTTAATACACTTTCAGATAATCTCTTTAATTGGTCGATACTCTTGTCTTGCCCCCAAATAGCCTCAATAAGTCCAAGCCTCTCTCTTCTTTGAAAATCAAACATGATATCAAAATTCATCTTTGCTTATCTAACTCTCCCTCATAAATTAATTTAAAAGGATTTTCTCCTACATTTAGAGCAGCTTTAACATTATCTTCAAATTTTTGTTGGACTACATTTACTTCTGACATTGGTATGGTTTTCCATAATTTTTTACTTTTCCAATTTACCAATATTAAAGCTTCTTCTTTTTCTTTATCCCAAAATAATTGTCTACCCAAAAAACCATCCTGAGAAGATAACCATGGCTCCCATATTTCTTTTTCAGCATTCAACCATGCTGCTTTTACATCAGCAGGTACTTTAAGTCTTAATTCCTCTATGACCATTTCACTTTGAAAATTATCCATTGTAAGAGCTTTTAAATTGGGAATATCAGATTGAAAAATTAAAACTACTAAGCAAATTAATAATAAACAAAATCTTTGAATTTTTTTTTTCAAATTTAAATTTAATCTCATTTTTTCTCAAGAAGAACTACTGAATGGCAACTTATACCTTCTTCTCTCCCTTCTGGACCCAATTTTTCATTCGTAGTTGCTTTAATCCCAATTAAATTTTCATCAATATTTAAAATTTCAGAAATATTTTTTTTCATTAGTTTTATATGTGGCATGATTTTTGGCCTTTCAGCAACAAGAACACTATCAATATTATTTATTTCCCAACCATCTTGTCTTACCAAGTCAATTACTTTTGATAACAAAAACAAGCTATCAGCATTTTTCCATTTTTCATCAGATGGGGGGAAATACTTTCCTATGTCGCCCAACGAAAGAGCTCCCAATAATGCGTCCATTATTGAGTGACTTAAAACATCAGCATCACTATGCCCATCCAATCCTAAACTTTCAGGGTGATGCAATTTTACACCTCCAATAATTAAATCTCTATCCTTTACTAATCTGTGAATATCGTATCCATTACCTATTCTAAATTTCATGAATTGATTATTTTCTTTTATTATTCTCTTACTTTGTGGGGATTTTTTGTAGTTTTCATTTGAAATTAAGTCACTTCTTCTCTCCAATGTTCTTTCAAAACTTTTTTTTCTTCTCCACGATTTAATCTCTTCATGATTACCGCTCACTAAAATATCTGGCACTTTCATATCTTTAAAAGTTAAAGGCCTTGTGTATTGAGGATATTCTAATAAAGAGGAATTATGACTCTCATCGACTAAGGAGTCTGGATCACCAAGAGTTCCTGGTAATAACCTAGTCAAACCATTAATTATTGATATAGCAGGAATTTCACCTCCAGAAAGGACATAATCGCCTATCGATATCTCTTCATCAGCTAAACATCTAATCCTTTCATCAAAACCTTCATATTGACCACAAATAATTATTATTTGATCCAAAGTGGTCCATCTCGCAAGATCCTTTTGCTTTAAAACTTTACCCTGAGGGGTCATCAGCAAAGTTTTACTTTTAGGTGATTTTCTAATTGATTCATAAGCCTTATAAATAGGTTCAGGTTTTAATACCATTCCTGCTCCTCCTCCATAAGGCTTATCGTCTACTTGTCTGTAAGAACCTTCTCCATATTCTCTTAAATCATGTAAATTTACATCGATCAAATTCTTATCTAGAGCTCTTGTTATGACCCCTAAATTATTTATTAATTCAAAAGCTTTAGGGAACAATGTAATTACATCAAAATTAAAACCACTCATCTAGAATTCTTCCTCGAAACCAAACTCAATTAACCTTGATTCTTTTTTTCTCCAATTTGGAACAACTTTCACAAACAACTCTAGGTGAACTGGACCATCAATTAATTTTGACATATTTGATCTTGCTGACTGACCAATCATTTTTAACATTGAACCTTTCTTTCCAATAAGAATGCCTTTTTGAGTGGACCTTTCAACAATAATAGTAGCCAAAATAGCTGTAAAAACTTTTCCATTTTTCCTTTTAATTTCCTCTCTCTTTTCTATCTTTACTGCGACACTATGAGGTACTTCTTCTCTTGTATTTTTTAATACCTGTTCTCTTACTAAATCAGATAATAAGTTATCTAATGGTTGGTCGCAAATCGTCTCTTCGCCATAAAGTTTTGGTCCCTCAGGAAGAAAATTTAGAGCCATATCGACTAGTTCAGAACATCCTTCACCTTGAGAAGCACTTACAACTTGAAAGTTTCTATTAATTCCAAAAAATCTTCTATATTGATCTAATCGTAAATTCCTAAATTCTTTATTTACCAAATCCCACTTATTTAATGCAACAATAAACTCAGTTTTATTTGCGAGCAGAAAGTTCAAAATATATTCATCACCTCTTCCAGGTTCTTCACTTGAATCAATTACAAAAATGACCATATCAACTCCATTAATTGCAGATTTTGCGTTTTTTACTAATATCTCACCAAGTCGATGATGAGGTTTATGCACGCCAGGCGTATCGACAAAAATTATTTGCCCATCGTTTGTAGTAAGTATTCCCTTTAATTTATTTCTTGTAGTTTGCGCTATTGGAGAAGTAATTGTTATTTTTTCTCCAATCAATTTATTTATTAAAGTAGATTTACCCACATTTGGCCTTCCTAGTAAAGTTACAAACCCAGATCTATAATTGGTCAAAGACTTTTAATGCATCAATAATAAAATTCTGATCAAAAATGGAAAAAAAAACCATAGATTTAAAAGAAGCTTCGTTCACGCAAGCGATAAACATATCCGCACAATGGTGCAAAGAGTGGAGTGAAGATCTACTCAGCGAAGAGGTTTTAGCAGATAGAATCGCAGAGCTAACTAAAACAAGAAATGGACTAAGAGGATTTTTTGCATATGCTTTATCAGATAAAGATTGTTTTTTATTAGATAAACTTCCTTTTTCACTAATTTACAAACTGAACGAAGGTGGTGATGCTGTAACAGACATAGTAGTGAAAAATTTAATAATGAGTTCCGCTCAAATTATTATTCATCGAAGAGAAAATAATAATGAATATGAGATGAATTCAGAGAATATTTCAGATAGATGTAAAAATATTTTGAGACTCTTAGAAACAAAGTCAGTTACAAAGAATATTAATCATGTCCTTAAAGAGCTAGATAATATGGGAAATAGTTTTGATAATTCAAAAAAGTATGACTACGAGCAAAAAGAATTTATAAAAAAACAAATTCTTGATATTGCCCAATAAAAAAGCGTAGATTGGTGTCTACGCCTTTTTTAAAGAATTTAAATCAGGGAATCTAATCTCTTCTTCCGCCGCCATTTAGTGCAATCATCAACCTAAGAATAAATACAAATAGATTTATATAAGTTAAGTACATCCCAAGAGCTCCTGCTAGGTATTGATCATCGCTATATCTTCTTGGCATAGTATAAAAATCAACAAAAGACATCGCAACAAATAAAACTGTTCCAAATCCCGCTATTAGTAATTCGAAACCACCTGTTCCAAATGCTGGAGAAAAGATACTCCCAACTAACTGAATTACCATTGCGATAACAAGTCCAATCAACCCGAGGCCAACAACTCCGCTTAGTGCCTGGCCAACATTATCGCTCATCCTTTGACCAGTATAAGAAGCGATAATAAATGTAATTCCTGTAGCTAATGCTGCGGTGGCAATGGATCCCACACCGATAGTTAGTGCTGCATAAGCAATAATTCCACTTAAAGTAAATCCAGTAAGCAAACTATATGTAGCCAAGAGAGGTAAGGCCTTGGTGTTATTTGCATTATTAGCTGCGCTAGAAGCTACAAAAAACAAAACTAATTGTGCAATAATTGCTACTAAAAATAAAGGTCCGTATATTGGGCTTTGAGAAAGAGCCAACCCTCCAAGCGCACCGAAGGCTGTTAAACCCATTCCACCGCCTACGTAAGGTAAAGCTTTTTGAACAACATTAGGCCCAACAATTGCACTAGTTTGTGCTTCACGAATAGCTTGATTGAAATTACTACTTGCTGGCATTTTTTTTTATTAAATATGAATCCATTCTACTTGATTTTTAAAATTTCAGGGTACGGATCTCCAGAGTTATAAAGTTATTTATAAGCCTCAATAATTTTCTGAACCAAAGGATGACGAACTACATCATCAACAGTTAGAAAACAAAATTTTATACCTTCAGTTTCAGAGAAAATTCTCGATGCTTCAATGAGGCCGCTTTCCTGATCTTTTTTTAAATCAATTTGTGTGATATCTCCGTTTACAACCATTTTTGATCTCTCTCCTAATCTGGTCAAAAACATTCTCATTTGAGAGCAAGTAGTATTTTGTGCTTCATCCAAGATAATTAAAGAATTATCTAAGGTTCTTCCTCTCATAAATGCCAAAGGAGCAACTTCAATAATTCCCTTGTCAATTAATGAATTTGTTCTATCAAACCCGAAAATACTATGTAAAGAATCAAATAGGGGTCTTAAATATGGATCTACTTTTTGTTGCAAATCACCAGGTAGAAATCCCAAACTTTCACCAGCTTCTACAGCTGGTCTGGTTAAAACAATTTTTTCAATTTTTTTCTCGTTCAATAGCCTTGCCGCGCAAACAGTGGCTAAAAATGTCTTACCAGTTCCAGCTGGGCCAATTGCGAACGTAAGATCAAAGTTTTCAATTGATTCAACATATTCTTTTTGCCTTATGGTTCTTGGTCTCAAAAATTTTCCTTCTTTGGAACGTGCGAGAATTTTTTTTCCAAGTTCAGCATGTGAAGACGATTCACCCATATTTAAAGAACTTAAAGCCGCTTTAAGATCTACCTCTGGGACTTCTAACCCTTGTTCCCAAATTGGTCTTGTTAGTTCTACTAATGCTGAGGCTCTCTCAATTTTAGATATAACGCCGTTCATCTCAAGTTGTAAGCCTCTTATTGTTAAAGAAACTCCTGTAAGAGACTCAAATTTTTTTAAGAACGAATTACCAGGTCCAGATAATGCTGTAGCGGCATCAGAGCTTGGCAAATCAATTTTGAAGTGACCAGTTTTGGAAACTTCCTTCATCTAGTTATTGAATAAGAATAAAAATTTATCAAATCACTAGCTTTCAGCTTCATTACTCTCGCTTACAGCTTCATTACTCTCGCTTTCAGCTTTACTACTATCATTTTCTTCGTCTTTAGTTTTAGCCTTAGCTAATTTTTCCTTCTCTAACTTTGCTTTACCAATTGCGATAGAGGGTCTTTCTATTTTTTCTAATAACCCTCCCTTTTCTAATAAAGTTCTCACAACATCAGTTGGCTGAGCACCTTGAGTAAGTCTTTTTCTTAAAGCTTCTGTGTCAAGCCTGGTTTCCTTAGTTCTTGGATTATAAAAACCTAGTTCTTGTAGAGGTCTACCATCTCTTCTGGAAGTACTATTGCATGCAACAATTCTGAAACTTGCCTCTTTTTTCTTTCCAAAGCGCTTAAGGCGCAATTTAATCATCTTTAATTAATACATTTTTAATAATAATATCATTTAAAGGTAAAAAAAAAGAAACTATAAATCAGCAAAACCTTTTTTCTTTTTATTATTTTTGGTTTTTTTCATTGATTTATTACTACTCATTCCTCCCATACCCGGCATTCCTCCCATACCTGGCATTCCTCCCATACCTGGCATTCCTCCCATACCTGGCATTCCTCCCATGCCTGGCATTCCACCCATGCCTGGCATTCCACCATTAGACATTTGTTTCATAAAACCTCTCATTCTTTGAAAATCAGCTAATACTTTATCTACATCTTTTGCTGCATAGCCACTACCCTGAGCGATTCTTTGTCTTCTAGATGGCTGCGCAGCTAAAACTTCAGGTTTTTGTTTCTCCTCCAGAGTCATTGAAGAAATCATTGATTCTATTTTCTTTAGTTGATCTTCTCCATCTTTTATCATTCCTTCATCGATTTTATTCATTCCAGGTATTAATTTGATCAAACCACCAAGTGATCCCATCCTTTTAATTAATCTCATTTGCTTAACAAAATCATTAAAGTCAAAAGTTGCTTCTTGAAGTTTCTTCTGCATCGCTTCTGCATCAGCAAGCTCTACCTCTTTTTGGGCTTTTTCAACAAGTGTCAATACATCACCCATACCTAAAATTCTGCTAGCCATTCTTTCTGGATGGAATGGTTGTAGAGCCTCAATTTTTTCGCCTACACCAATAAATTTAATGGGTTTACCACTTATTTTTCTTATTGATAATGCGGCTCCTCCTCTTGAGTCGCCATCCAACTTAGTTAGTATCGCCCCTGAGATTCCAACTTTTTCATGAAATGACTTTGTTAGGTCAGCAGCTTCTTGCCCAATCATTGAATCAACAACAAGTAAAACTTCATCAGGATTAGAAACTTCTTTAATCCGAACCATTTCACTCATCATTGAATCATCAATTTGCAATCTTCCTGCAGTGTCAATAATGATTGAGTTAAAGCTATTTTCACTCGCATAATTCAATGCATCCTTAGTTATCTCTTCTGGCTTGCTATTTTTTTCTTTCGCTGAAAAAACTTCTAAGTCATATTGACTTCCTAATGTTTTAAGTTGCTCCACAGCTGCTGGTCGATAAATATCAGCAGCCACCAAAAGAACTTTTTTTTCTTTTTCCTTCAAATAAAGACCTAATTTTCCTGTCGCAGTTGTTTTACCAGCTCCTTGGAGTCCAGCCATTAAAATCACTGTTGGACTATTTTGATTTTCTTTTAGTGGAGCATTTTCATTCCCCATAATATTAATCAATTCTTTATTTACAACTTCTATAAATTTTTGACCAGGGTTTACACCCCTTACAACTTCTTCTCCGATAGCTTTATCTTTAACATCTGCTATAAACTCTTTTACCACAGACAAACTAACATCTGCATCGAGTAGAGCTCTTTTCACCTCATTTAAGGCATTATTGATATTATTTTCACTAATTTTTGCATCACCTCTTAAACCTTTTACTGCGTCTTCAAAGCGTGATGAGAGTTCATCAAACATTATTAAATAGTAATTTCAGTCATTATAGATGATCTAGCAGTTTATACTTACAAGCCACTTACAAAATCAACCAATTTCCATGACTTATTTGAAAAACCCAAGATATATTTAACTTTGAGCGGAGTAAGTGATGTTTCATTAACAAACTCTCCAGAATTTTTTATTATTTTCTCTAGATAATCTAATTCAACTAAAACAACGATCCTAGAGGAAGTTTGTGATACAAAATCTATTTTTCGTATTTGGGAAATAATTTCTTTATTTATTCCTTTCTTGATATCGTTATTTCTTTCTTCGATTGTTCTTTCAATCAAACCATTACTAACAATTTCGGAAAGATTAATTTCACTCTTACCTGACAAGTAATTACTCTTATTAATAAGCCATAGATTAATTAAATTACTTAAATCTTTTAGAGTAGGTGAAACTTTTGTAAGTTCTTTAGCTCTAAAGGAATTATTTTTAATAGGTTTTACATCTATAGACTTAGATTCACTTGAAGAATTTTTATTTACTTCTTTATTAGATTTTATCTCCCTTAAATTTTGATTTTTATCTACAGATGTTAGAGGTTTATCCAGAACAGTTTCATCTTGAATTGAATTTTTAAAATTATTTCTTAAAAATCCAATACCAATACCAAATGAAAATAAAATCAAAAAAGCATATAGATATATTAAAATAGGTGATCTATCAATAATCTCTTGATCCTTTAAAAATTCGCCAAAACTAAACTTTAATTCGGCAATTTTTTCAATTAAATACTTATATAAGTTTATTGTTTTATTCTTAAAAATTTCTTCATTAAATTTATCTTCTTGACTATCAAGCTTTTCATCTATTTGTTTTATACCTCCAGGCCAAGGTAATCTCCTTTCATCAACATTACCTAATTTACCATCAACATCTTGAATAATCTTTGAAGAAGATTCACTATCTATTTTTGATTTCTGAAGATTTGATTTAATTGTAGTTTTATTTGATTTCTTTTCTAATTTTTCAATAAATTCTTGAATTCTTCCGTCTTCAAACCAAGAATCTAAATCCACCTCTTTTGAGTCAACATCCCTAAAACCAACTAAAACGTCTTTCTCAAGCCAATTTCTGCAATATATATACATAGCTTCTAGTTTATTTCCTTGATAGTTGTTAAACCAATTTTGAAAATTTTCATCAGAACTACTTGAGAATCTTGCAGAGGCCTGATCAATATCTGCTAGAAGCAAGTCTAAACAGCCAATAAGAGGCATTGAATCTAGGCCTGATAAGTTGAGTTTATTTAGAATTTTCCGCGCTTCAAATAATTTTTCCGGTTTTCTTCTTGAGAAACCAATTGCTGTCAAGGATAAAAAAGCTAAAAATCCTGCTTCTAATGAACCTCTTTTTTGTAATTCAAGAAACAAATCTACCTGTTCTTCTACTGTCAAATAGGGCTTTATTTGTTTAAAAAAAGCTTCAAATTCTTGCTGATTTAAATAATCTCCATATTCAGATTTGTTATTACCTTCCAAACCACCCCTTTTAATTATTAGATTCTCTAACATGCTTAAACCTTTTTTATGAGACTCCTGATCATTTAATTCCCTACTAAGTAGATCTAGGATCCTGAAAGGAAGCAGAGAAACCAAATCTTCTTCAAGCTCTTTCCTTCTTTCACCAAGCTTTCCCATTCTTTGGAGAAGTTGTATACCCTCATGTAAAAAGTCTGCAGCGTTTGAATAGGCTCTAAGCTGTTGTTCTTGAATTGCAGAGTCTCTAGCTGTTAAAGAAGCTAATAAAGTTAGATCAGCTTCTCTACTACTTCCTAAAGCTGGAGTTTGTGGGGGCTGCAAAGCTTTTCTCGTGATCTTAAAAGCCTCTTTTGGGGAACCTGATTCCCAAAGAAGTATTAATCCTGCCACTTCTCTATTTGAAGAAAACTCCAATCCAGATGCTCCGTCTAGTATCAAATTTTCGTATTCTCTTCTGCTTTCTGGATCTGTAAGCAAATCAGCAGTAAGACGAAGCAATTCCGATCTTTGGGTTAAAACTTCATAAGTAAAGCCTTCATCAGGGGTTTTATCCAATCGTAATTGAAAAGCTCTTAATATCTCTTCAGATGTTGCAGAGGGGCTTACACCAATTAAACTGAAATGATCTAAGGGAAGTTCCAAACAAATATCCTAAATGAAAATTCTTAGATAAATTTTATCAAGTTAAAAATTTTTTTCATAAGGTCTTACAGAGTTATTAAAAAAAATGATGAAAATCGACCTCCACACCTTAGAATGTTAACAAATCAAAACTTCATTAAGGTATTTTCTTGGAAACACACGTAGAGAGAATTACAAATCTTCAAGACATAAAAAAAGCAGAATTAGATCGAGAAACCGGATTGTTTCTTTATGAAGATATGATACTTGGCCGAAGATTCGAAGATAAGTGTGCAGAAATGTACTATAGAGGAAAAATGTTTGGGTTCGTTCATTTATATAACGGCCAAGAAGCTATAAGCACTGGAGTGATTGGTGCCATGAAAAAGAAACACGATTGGTTTTGTAGTACCTATCGCGATCATGTCCATGCACTTAGTGCAGGTGTTCCCTCTTTTGAAGTAATGAGCGAGCTTTTCGGCAAAGCTACAGGTTGCAGTAAAGGCAGAGGGGGATCCATGCACTTATTTTCAAGAGAGCATCACTTGTTGGGGGGATACGCATTTATTGGGGAAGGCATTCCAGTTGCTTTAGGAGCAGCATTTTCAAGCAAATATAAAAAGGAAGTTGCTGGTAATAATAGTAGTGACTCGGTAACTGCAGCATTCTTTGGAGATGGAACTTGTAATAATGGACAGTTTTTTGAATGTTTAAATATGGCCCAATTATGGAAACTTCCTATAATTTTTGTTGTTGAAAACAATAAATGGGCTATTGGTATGGCACATGATAGAGCAACCAGCAATCCTGAAATCTGGAGAAAAGCCTCTGCTTTCGGGATGCATGGTGAAGAAGTTGACGGAATGGATGTATTAGCAGTTAGAGGGGCAGCACAAAGAGCAATTGAGCGGGCTAGAGCAGGTGATGGGCCTACTCTTTTAGAATGCTTGACCTATAGATATAGAGGGCATTCTCTTGCTGATCCTGACGAATTAAGATCTGAAAAAGAGAAGGAATTTTGGGGAAAAAGAGATCCCATAAAGAAATTAGCTCAAGAAATTATTGATGGAAAATTCGCAACGGAAGAAGAATTAAAAAGTATTGAAAAGAAAATAGATATAGAAATATCCAAAGCGGTTAAAGATGCTTTAGAAGCCCCTGAGCCTCCTTCTCAAGAATTAACCAAATATATTTGGGCCGAAGATTAGTTAAATACCACTAGGTAGTTTTCTGGTTAAATTTCTTAATTTTCTCAGAGCCTTCAATTCAACTTGTCTTACCCTCTCTCTAGAAACTTCCAATAATCTTCCAATTTCAGCAAGTGTATGTCTCTCATTTCCATCTAATCCGAACCTTAATTTAAGCACATGTTGCTCTTGTTCACTGAGATGGCTTAACCAATTACCAAGTTGCTCTTGATGCATTTTCTGTTCAACTTGATCTAGAGGCTCTTCATTATTACTATCTGCAATTAAATCTCCTAAAAAGCTCCTTCCATCATCGCCGTTAACAGGAGCATCTAAACTACTTGTTGATAAAGCTTGCCTTAAAACAGAATCTAATTCTTCGACATCAATTTCCATTGCTTCTGCAATCTCAATTCTGCTTGGCATAGCTCCGAGTTTATGAGCTAAATCTCTACTAACTTTTCTTATAGAAGCTAACCTTTCACTCAAGTGGACTGGCAAACGGATCGTTCGAGATTGACAAGCGATCGCTCTAGTCATACTTTGTCTAATCCACCAAAAAGCATATGTAGAAAACTTGTATCCTCTTGTAGGATCAAATTTTTCAACAGCCCTCTCTAAACCAAGTGAACCTTCTTGAACTAGGTCAAGAAGTTCAAGACCCTTACCTTGGTATTTTTTTGCCACACTAACAACTAACCTTAAATTAGCTTTCATCATCCTCTCTTTTGCTCTTCTTCCTATTTTTATTGTTCTTTTTTGCTGTGTTGTAAATTCTTTGTTTTTTTCAGTTAATTGACCATCTTCTGTAAGTATCATCATCTTTTGAACTTGATTACCCAATTCAATTTCTTCAGAAGGCGTTAATAAAGGCACCCTTCCAATATTCTGCAAGTACCAACTTATAGGGTCATTGCCTCTTCTTTTTTGTGGCTCTGCTTGTGTTGGTATTGATGAAACCATTTTTACCTGAATTGAGGTAATAAAACTTTCCTACATTTTTATGGAAAAAGCTAAATATTTAATGCGCGCTTCAGATTTGACGTAACATTTGTATATTTATGTGTTTAAAACTAAAAATAACTCTCATAAATTGTTTCTTTCAAGATATTTGTCTCGTTTTCATATTTCTCATTAATTTTGATAATTCATCACCAATAGCGGATGCATTTGACCCTTTTTTACACTTTGATGCAGCAAATGAATGTAAAAGTACGTATTTAGTAAAAAAATCAGTTGTTATATTTTTACAAAGGGTCGAATCAATCGCAGAACTGCCAGCTATAAATCCGGTTAAAAGATCACCTAATCCTGCTCTCGCAGTTTGAGAATCAGTCCCAAAAAGTTGCCATGCTTTTTTATCATCAGCAACTATACTGTTAGCTCCCTTTAACAAAACACTTATATTAAATTCTTTGGCCGCTTTAAGAGCTAGTCCAACATTTGTCTCACCTTCTATATTAGGAAATAACCTTGAAAATCCCTTAATATGAGGTGTAATCCAAGTTTGAAATTTTCTCTCTAAGAAGAATTTTGATCCTAATTTTGATTCAGAAATTCTATTAAGTGCATCTGCATCCAAGATCAATAATCCCTTAAAACCTATTAGGTAATCTTTCGATTTATGCCAATCATCATTATCAATTCCTATCCCTGGGCCTACAGCTAATGAATCATATAAACTCAGATCAATATTTTTTAATGCACTGAATAAGGATGCATTACCATTGTGGTTAGTTTGCATAGTTCCTTTTAAAACTATTTCTGGAGCAACTTGCCAAATAGATTCAGCTACTAATTCAGGCAGAACTGCTGAGATAAAACCTGCTCCACTTGATATTGCCCCTCTTAATGATAAGTATGCAGCTCCGGGATATTTTTCACTTCCAGCAATTAATAATGTTCTTCCTCTTTTATATTTATCGGAATTTTTTGGTAAAGAAGGTAAATCAATATTTTTTAAATCTTTGTAAGTAACCTTAAAAATTTTTTTCTCAATCTTAGATAACTTATTAGTAGGTACCCCAATATCAATATGATTCAACTCTCCAATAAAAGGTAAAGCAGAATCTTGTGTTAACCCAATTTTATTGAGACCTATAGCTAAAGTGTAATCTGCCTGTACAGCATTATCTAAAAACGGCTCTCCTTTATCAGGGCATAACCCTGTTGGGATATCAATACTTATTACCTTGCCATATTTGTTATGAAATTTTTGATTAATAAGTTTGATTAATTTATTATCAACTTTTCTTGTTTGATTATTACCAAAAATCGCATCAATCCAGAGTTCTTTCCCATTTGCATCAGGGGGCTCTACTAATTTTGTGACACCAATAGATGTAAGATAATTAAGGAGGTTATTTGTTAATGTTTTTTTTATCGGAAATGGACACCATACCTGGACTAAAAAGCCTTTCAAACAAAGCTCTCGTGCTATTACTGCACCATCCCCACCATTATGCCCAGGACCGATTAAAACAGTTATTCCATGTTTTAAAAGAGGTTTCCTTTTCAAGAGCCATCTACTAATTTGGATACCAGCTTTCTCCATCAATGCTTCTTGTGGCATTCCATCAGAAAACATTTCTTTCTCTAATATCATCATTTGCTTCGAATCAACAATTAAATGTTTAGAGTCAATTGCTGGCCATACAATTTCGTTCATAATTAGTACAAAGCATTTGAAGTACCGTTCAAAATTTTAAACTTCCATGTTAAAGACACAAAAAGATGAAAAATTAGAGAACTATTTTTCTACTAATAATAAAACTAAAAAGAAGAAAAATATTATTGTAGGTCTTTCTGGAGGCGTAGATAGTTCTCTTTCAGCTGCTCTTCTTGTAGAAAGAGGATGGAATGTTGAGGGACTAACTCTTTGGCTAATGAAAGGAGAAGGATCCTGTTGTTCTGAAGGATTAGTAGATGCTGCAGCCCTTTGTGAAGATTTAGGAATTAATCATAAAATTATAGATTCAAGAGAAATTTTCGAAAGAGAGGTAATTAAAAAAACTACTGAAAGCTACGAGAAAGGTTTCACACCACTCCCATGTTCGATGTGCAACAAGAATGTGAAGTTTGAAGAGATGCTTAATTATGCAATAAATAAAAAAGACTTTACCCATATTGCGACTGGACATTACGCAAGAATAAAAAAATCATCTTATGCTGAAAAACTTGATTACAAGAGCTTAGTATTTAAGGAATTCCTTCTTCTGAGAGGGGCGGACAAGAATAAAGACCAAAGTTATTTTCTTTATTCTCTTTCACAAGAAGTACTAAGCAGATTAGAATTTCCTCTTGGTGAGATGAAAAAAGAAGAAACCAGAAAGGAAGCCCTGAGATTAGGCCTCAGAACTGCTCAAAAACCAGAAAGTCAAGATTTATGTTTAGTTGAGCATTATGGATCAATGCAGAGATTTATCGACAAACACATTGAACCTAAAGAAGGAAAAATAATACATGTTAATGGTCAAGTCCTAGGAACTCACAATGGTATTCAGCACTTTACTGTAGGCCAAAGAAAAGGTTTGGGAGTTGCCTGGCCCGAACCATTATATGTAAAAAATTTAGACAGAAAAGAAAACATAGTGTACGTAGCAGATAAAAGTGATCTATTTAATAGAGAAGCAATAATTAGTAAGGTTAATTGGGTTTCAATCGAAGAACCTAAGCAAGATATAAAAGTAGAAGCACAAATCAGATATAGAAGTCATCCAGTAAAAGGAACTTTAATTGCTTTGAAAAATTCAGATAATCTAACTAAAACTTTTAAATTAATTTTTGAAGAAAGTCAAAGTTCGGTAACGCCCGGACAAGCTGCAGTTTTTTATAAAGGAGAAATTTTATTAGGTGGTGGATTAATTAATTAATTTTCAAAAAGATATTTAATCCCATAAAAAATATAAGCAAAAACAAAAGAGGTTTATCTCCAAATTTTGTATAGAAAGTCTTTTCGGATGAAAAATTAGGGAACACTATTTTATTTTGCTCAACATTTAAATCTAGCATTTGAATTATTTTTCCATCATCCTGAACTAAACCCGAAGGGCCTGTGTTTGATACGAGTAAATTATTTTTCTTATTTTCAATACTTCTTAACCTAGCCAATGATAGAAATTGATTATGCAGCTTAATTGGATAGGGATCTAAATTTGATGCAGTTATTATTAGTTTTGCACCACTATTAATAGCCTTTCTTATTTTCAATCCATCACTAATTTCGTAACAGATAGCTACTGCTAATGGGGGGGTAAATTTAGGATCGAAAAATCTTGAATCGGAACCCGGTTGAACTCCTCCTACTGCAGATAATCCTCTTGAAAAACTATTTAGAAATACAGGTATATTTTCACCTAATGGAACAAGTCTACTTTTATCTATGAAAGAGGTAAAAGATTTATCTCCAATTTGAAATCCTAGTAAAGAACTTCTTAACTCATTATTGTAATTTCTGAAACCTCCTGCCAAAGTATTAATTTTAATGCCTTTAGTTAAATAAAAATTATTAGATAGAGTTCCTTCGGGAGCAACAAGAAGTTTTGCTTTATTGGCTAAAGCATATTCTTGAGCGATAGATTGTTTTTCTTTAATAAACTCATCATCTATTTTCAATTTTTCTCTTGTTGGGATATTTGTTTGCCAAATAGCCACAGGAAATTCAGAGTTTCTTTTTATTGGATTTGTTAGGGCCCCAAATAAATGTAAGAAAACAATTATTAAAGATCCAAAAATAAATATTTTTTTGAAATGAAGTTTTCTTCTCCATCTACCGTGACTAAAAAAAATCCAAAATCCAATCAATATTTGTAATACGCATAAACCACTTGCACCAATCCATCTTGCCAACCCAGCGAGATAAATATCACCTGGGACAAGACTTTCACCTAAACCTATCCAGAAAAAAGGTGTTTGAGAAAGTATCAATTCACCAATCCCCCAAGTCAAAGATAAAAAAAATACTTTTATGATTAAAGGCATAATTTTCATATTAAAAACATCCTCTTTCCAGAGAATCATTTCAACTAACAGCCCCCATAAATAAACTAATAACCCACCCCAAATAGCACAAAATAATAATATTGAAATGGCAATTATTAAACTTGCAAACCATGAAAACCCAAGCCATGTCAAAGGATGCAGATCATATAACCATGAATGACTTATCAAAACAAAGAAAAAGCCCCACCAAAAATTTGCTATTTTTCTTTCACTTCCTTCCCATAAAATAAATAAAGATATCGGCATAAAAATCAGCCAAAAGTAAGTTGAGACTGAAATTCCTCCTAAAATTCCACCTAGGCAAGGGTAAAAATATTGTCTTAAACTTTTTATCTTAGTCGGGATTAACAATCTAAAATTACGAAATTAAATTTATAATCACTCATTTATTGTACCTTTATTCTGTAATATTAGTTTTAGTAACTTTCAAAATTTAAGTGAAAGAAGTCTTTATTAGTTTTGCAGTTTTTGTTTTTTGTGTTTCGTTAACTCTTTTCAGTCAATTTAATTCACAACAAGTGGTTAATGCTGCCGAATCAGAAACTCAGTTAATTCAAAAAACACCTATTGCAAAATCATCAAATGTTTCAAATAATAATTTATTTGAGCTAGACCCATCAGATCCAAATCCTATACTTTTCGCTATGGCAGAAGAAACACAATCAGAAAGCAATTCAAGGACTACAGAAAGTGGTCTAGTTATTTTGGATATCGTAAATGGGGAAGGAGATGAAGCTAGTGCTGGGCAAACAGTTACTGTAAACTATACAGGAACTCTAGAAGATGGGACACAATTTGATACTAGTATCGGTAGAGCTCCATTTAGCTTTCCATTAGGTGCTGGAAGAGTAATTAAAGGTTGGGACGAAGGTGTCGCAGGAATGAAAGTTGGAGGTACAAGAAAATTAACAATTCCTCCGGAACTTGGATACGGATCTAGAGGGGCAGGAAATGTTATACCCGCCAATGCAACTTTGATATTTGAAGTTGAATTATTAAAAGTCAATTAAATTTAAGTAAGAAAAATATCTAAGACTTTTCAATTTAGTTAATCTCCAAGTAATATATATACAACTCCAAATATTTGAAATGTTAAGTAAATTGATCAATTCTTTTCTAGATAAAAAATCCCCAATGACAGTCCATGCTCACTGTGATGGTCCTTGTGGTGTTTATGATCCAGCATCAACGAGAGTTACTGCTGAAGCAGTTTTATCAATGACAAAAAAACTTATTGCACTAGAAGCTCCTTCTAGCACTGATTCAGCAGAGTGGGCTACATATAGTAATACATTTTCTAGATATGTTGCAGTTAAAGAAGAGCAAGCAAAAGAAACAAAGAAAGAAATTCTAATTTTGTGGACAGACTACTTTAAACCAGTTCATTTAGAAACTTATCCAGACTTACATGAAACTATTTGGAAGGCGGCCAAATTATGCAGTGCATGCAAAGTTAATATTGATTTAGCTCAAGCTGAAGAGCTCATGAGTTACGTAGAAAAGATTCATAATATCTTCTGGGCTTCAAAAGGGAGATCAGACGCTTTCGTAAAAGCTAGTTAATCAGAATTATTTTCAAAAGTTTTTTTGATTTTATTTTATTTTTTTTAGGTTTAAGAAAAACCGCTATTATTAGTGGTGAATCTATGTATCCTTACCTAAAAGACGGGGATATTGTATTTTTTAAAAAATATAAAAAGAATAAATCAATACTAAAAAATCGACAAATAGTTATTTTTAATCATCCACTTAAAAATAAAAACCTAATAAAACGGATAAATTCAGTAAATCAAAATAATATTGAAGTTCTTGGCGACAATATTGAACTTAGCGAAGATAGTAACAAATTCGGATTAATCAATGACGAAAAAATTATTGGGATTGTCACCTCTAAATTAATTTTTCCTAAATTAACAAATTTTTTAATTCAAAAAAACAGAAGCACTCCTTTGAATCCAAAATAATCCCAAAGAAAAGGAAAGCCCTCCTGCTACAGCTATTAATCTTTTAATAAATTTTTGACTTGCTTTAAAGGTGGTAAAAGATATTAAACAAGTAAAAAGATTCATACTTGTTAGTGAACCAATCAAATATGAAATCAAATATAAGCAAGCACTTGTTAAAGGTAGTGCCAAAGCAGGAAGAACTGCGAGGAAATGCGAACCTCCAGCTATACCGTGTAGCAAGCCTAAACCTGTCAAAGCATGTGAGTGCTTATTATTGTTATTTTTTTGTTCCTTAACATGAAAGTGAAAGTGACGATGGGCAATTCCATTCTCATGCTTATGGGAATGCGAATGGATACTTAATTGAAAAGAATTTTTAATAGCAAATACTCCAACAATTAGAAGAGAAATTCCAACTAGGAATTCGGCGATATTGGAAAATTTGTTTAATGGCGTAATATCCTTAATAAAAATAGCTAGGAAAGCTAACAAGAGGACACCTGAAGAGTGTCCTAAGCCCCATGAAAAACTATTTCTAAGAGCTTTTTTGGGATTATTAATCGCTGCTGGTGCCATTGCAATTAGATGATCAGCGCCACTAACAACATGCACAAATCCTGCAACTACTCCAGTTAAAATTACAGCTTGCATATATATTCAGTACAACTCTGCTTATTCAATTTTATAGCACGATTTGAAGTCAAAATTAAATTGATTTAAATAATTTCTTGAAAGATTGTTCAATATCACTTTCTCTCATAAAAGTTTCACCAATTAATACTCCCTTGATTCCAATAGATCTAAGCGAATCTAGATCTTCGGCACAATTAATTCCTGATTCACTAATGGGAATAATATTTTGTTTTAAAAATATATCAGCATATTTATGCATCAATTCTATTGATGTTTTTAAATCAGTTTTAAAAGTCTTTAAATCCCTATTATTTATTCCAATCAAATTAAAAGATTTTAATTTTAGAATCCTTTCTAATTCATTATCATTATGCACTTCAACAAGAACACTCATCTTTAAATTATCAGCTATTTTCTTTAGATAAATTAAATCGTCATCACTTAAAATCGCAGCGATTAATAATATCGCATCAGCACCAGATACCCTTGCTTTATAAATCTGATAAGCAGAAATAATAAAATCTTTGCATAGTAGAGGGAGATTAGTTGATTTTCTTACAGTTTCGAGTATTTCATAACTACCTTGAAAAAACCTTTTATCGGTAAGTACTGAGATACATGATGCACCTAATCCTTCATAACAAATTGCTATGTCTTCAGGGTTAAAATCTTTTCTAATAACTCCTTTACTCGGACTAGCTTTTTTTATTTCTGCAATTACTCCTGGTTTAATTTTTGAATCCAAGATATTTTTATAAAAATCTTTTGGGGCAGAAAGATTTTCAATTTTTTTTATTAAATCTTCTAAAGAAACTATTTTTTTAAAATTCTTAATTTCAATGTCTTTATGCCATACAATTTCTTCCAGAATATTTTTTGCTTGTGCTTCTCTATGAGGTACAGCATATTCTAAATTTTCAACCCTAACTGTTGGATTTGGTGGTCTGCGTCTTATCTCCATTAATTTTAGATATTATTTTATTTGAGAAGCGGCTTGTTTATACGCGACCTCAACTACTTCACTAAGAGTAGGATGAGTATGAACTTCTTTAGATAATTCAATTACATCTTGGTTCCTTGAAATAGCGTTCGAAATTTCTTGAATCAAATCAGCTGCATGTAACCCAAAAATATGAGCACCTAATACTTTCCCATTATCTTTATTGAAAATCAACTTTAGCAATCCATCACTCTCCATCTCAGCCAATGCTTTTGAATTAGCCTTAAAGAAACTTTTCACAATTCCCAAAGTAAAATTTTCTTCTGCAGATATCTCTTTAGCTTCAGCTTCAGAGAGACCAACTGAACTTATCTCAGGGTGAGTAAAAGTTGCCGCAGGGATACTTTTATAGTTAATTGCGACTTTACCACCGCAAATATTTTCGACAGCAATAGTACCCTGTGCTGCTGCAGTATGAGCAAGCATTAATTTGCCAGTAACATCTCCAACAGCCCAAATATTAGGTATTATTTCCTCGCCATTTTTAACTCTCATTTGATCATCTATAGGAATAAAACCTTTTACCGTCTCTATCCCAACAGACTCAAGATTTAAGTTATTACTATTAGGACTTCTGCCAGTTGCAACAAGCACAGCGTCAACTTCTAAAGTTTCTATCACTTCTTTGGAATTTGCATCTGTAAGTTCTATTTTGACAGGACATCCAGGTGTTATTTTTGTAGCGAAAACATTTGATTTTGTATCTATATCTCTTGATTGAATAAGATTCTTTTTCGCAATTTTTGTAATGTCAGGGTCAAATGTTGGCATAATATTCTCTAAAGCCTCAATCATGGTAACTTCACAACCAAGCGCGGTATAAACATCTGCGAATTCCAATCCTATATAACCACTTCCAATAATAGCTATCCATCTAGGTAGCCACTCTAGCTTTACTGCATCATCACTAGTAAATACAGTTCTATTATCCAAGGTTATCCCACGAGGAACGAAAGGAGAAGAACCAGTTGCTATGACGATATTCTTACATGTGTATATTTTATCAATTCCGTTTTTATCTCTTACACCCACTTTTTGATTCCCTTCAAGTCTTCCAATACCCAAAATAATTTCAACTCCACTCCTTTTTAGAGTTTTTGTTAAATTTTCTCTAACGTTTAAAACCAGATTATTTGCATGATCAGCAATTTTTGATCTTTCAAACCTTACGGGTGCAGCATGAATACCAAATTTGGCTAAATGCTCATAATTACCTATTTCTCTGACTTTTCCAGTCGCAGCCAAAAGAGCTTTAGAGGGGACACACCCCTTGTTAACGCAAGTTCCTCCCATGTCTGAAGATTCCACTATCGCGACTTTCAGTCCCTTACTAGCAGCATGTTTAGCGGCATCAAAACCTCCATATCCTGCTCCTATTACGATTACATCGAAATCAAAACTTGAATCAGTCACTTTTTATTTATTTATTAGAGGTGAATGCGACTCTTTTTCGTTCTAGTAATAACGGAACAGCAACACAAGCCACATTTAATGATTCTACAATCTCACTATGCGGAATTGTAATTGTTTCATTAAAAGCTTCTTGAATTTTTTTATGAATACCTTGACCTTCATTACCCAAGATTAATGCAGTACGTTTAGACCAATCAACTTCCCAGTAGGGTTTTGAGGATTTTTTTAAATTTTTATTTTGGCTACTAGTAGAAAAAATATTAAATCCTACATTTGATAATTCAGATAAAGACTTTAATAAAGAATTTATTATTTCTTCTTCACTTCCTTCAAACCTTTGAAATGGGATTTGAAAGACCGCACCAGTCGATGCTCTTAATGCTTTTTGGCTTAATGGGTGCGCACCTCCAGCTAAAAAAATTGCATCAACACCAGCAGCTAAAGCAGTTCTAAAAAGATTACCCATATTCCCAGGATCTTGAATCCTATCGAGAACAAGAACAAAATCATCTTTACTATTGAATTGATAATTAAGTATCGATGAGATTTCTACTAATGCTGCAATGCCATCTGGATTAACTGTTGAAATTGCTGAAGCTAAAACCTCTTCTGAGACCAAAGTTATTAATGATTGATCAAACTTTTTGCTAAGATTTTGGTTCTTTTTGAGCCATTTTTCAGTAACTAGAATTTTAGAGGGGGAATTTCCAGACTTCAACAATTCTTCAATAAGATGAGTACCCTCTATACAAAAAAAATCTTTGTTCTTGCGAGAGGATCCTCTTTTAAATGATCTAAATCTTTTAACTAGATTATTATTTTTACTAGTTATTTTAAAAAAATTATTTTCTATGAGGAATTTAAAAATTTTGTGGTCAATTTCATTGTAATTCCATAAACGATTGGATCAATAATTTTTAAAATTTAATTCCCTAAAAATTGATTGATACATTTTTACTTTTTATTAATATTATGGACGTTACATAGGGTGGACTTACTAATGTTAGTTTGTCATTATAAACCTAATAAACTAAGTCTTAATGATTTGCGGCAGCGAAAAGAATTCATATTTTAAATCGCAAAATTTAAAAATTCTTGGCCAAGGTAAACTAAACGGGATTGTTGAAATAAGTGGTGCGAAGAATTCGGCATTAGTTTTAATGGCGGCTTCATTATTAACCAATGAAAGAATAACTCTTGAGAATGTTCCTCGTCTTACCGATATAGAAAAAATGGGGCATATCCTTAAGTATTTAGGGGTTAATTTAGTAGATAAAAACAATAAATTAGAGATAGATTCAAAAAATGTTTCCATTACAGAAGAACTTCCATATGAACTTGTTAATGGACTGAGAGCTAGTTTCTTTTGTATCGGTGCTTTATTAAGTAAATTTGGAAAGGCTAAAGTGCCTTTGCCTGGAGGTTGCAATATCGGTTCAAGACCTATAGATGAGCATATTAATGGACTTAAAGCATTAGGAGCTGAAATTATTATAAAAAAAGGAATTGTCGTAGCAAAAATAAAGGAAAAGAAAAATAAACTGCATGGTACTCATATCAAATTAAAGTGCCCAAGCGTAGGAGCAACTGAAACTTTAATAATGGCTGCTTCATTAGCGGAAGGAAGAACTACTATTGAAAATGCTGCAAGAGAACCTGAAATTCAGGATTTATGCCAAATGCTTAATAAAATGGGAGCAAGAATTTACGACTCCGGAAAAGAAAAAATAATTATTGATGGTGTTAATAAACTTGTTGGTTGTGCTCATAAAGTAATTCCCGATCGAATAGAAGCTGGCACTTTTCTAATTGCTGCTGCTGCAACTGGCTCTTCAATAACAATATCTCCCGTTATTCCTAATCATCTTGAAGCTGTTACGAATAAGCTTCAAGAAAGTGGAAGTAAAATTACGATTAAAGGTAATTCAATTACAATTAAGGGAAAAGAAATTAGAGGAGTAAATATTGATACAGCTCCTTTCCCAGGATTTCCTACTGATTTACAGGCACCATTTACAGCTTTAATGACAATCGCCAATGGTGAATCAAAGATCACTGAAACAATTTTCGAAAACAGGATGAATCATATTCATCTACTTAATAAAATGGGAGCTAGTATAAAATTAAATAAAAACGTAGCTCATATCAAAGGTGTTAAGACAATAAAGGGGATGGATTTAGTTGGCTCAGATTTAAGATCATCAGCTGCATTAATAATTGCTGGGATTATCGCTAAAGGTAATAGTAAAATCTATGGTTTAGAGCATTTAGATAGAGGTTATGAAAATTTTGAATCAAAATTAAAAATGTTAGGTATTAAAATAACTAGAGAATTTAATAAAAGATCTTTTACTGAGAAAGAATATAAAATTACTTCTGATCCTGAAGATATTCCTAAACGTAGAGCCGCTTAAAATATAATTTTGGATTGGCTTACTTAAACGTATGCAACATTTATTAGCGAAATACAACCTAAAAATAATAAAAACAAAACTAAAAAACGATTAGACCAAATTTTATCTAAACCACTAAACCTAAACTCCTTCATGCCCAGGTTCCTCCGTTAGATCCAAATGCTGTCAAAATAGTTACTGCAATAAAAAGATAGGGAACAAATTTTAAAGATAATTTTTTAGCTTGAATCTTTGACATAATTTTTTTACTAATTCTAACATAATATTACTAATTATGAAGCCATACCCTTGAATAAAGGACTCTTAGGAGCCTTTAGTTACAGTACTGTATCAGTAATGTTTATTTTTTTCATTTTTATCTTATTTCTTGTCAGCGATTCCAATAAATATGGCTCTATGTTTTATCAAAAAGATTTTTAACTAAAAACAAATGTGTTCTCGATCGCTCTTCCTTAACCGCCAAAAGGATAGTCAATAAAATGATTTTTGTTATAATAAAAAAGTTCATTATTTTTCAAAAGCCTTGGGAGCGTGGTGGAATTGGTAGACGCACCGCACTCAAAATGCGGCACCTTCGGGTATGTCGGTTCAAGTCCGACCGCTCCCACTTTGATGAAAACTTATAGTCGATTCGATATATCTTTCAAAAAAGGAAAAGGTTGTTGGCTATGGGACAAAACAGGTAAAAAGTATCTTGATGCAGTTGCTGGTATAGCCACTTGTAGTCTTGGTCATAGCGATAGAGTTTTGAGAAGAAATCTATCAACTCAACTAAAAAAGATTCAACACATTTCAAATCTCTACATTATTGAAGAACAAGAACAATTAAGCAGAACTTTAACGAATATAAGTTGTGCTGAAAGCGTTTTTTTCTGCAACAGTGGCGCAGAAGCAAATGAATCAGCTATTAAATTAATTAAGAAATTTGGAAATACAACAAATGAAAGTAAAGAATCAATTATTCTAGCTGCTAAGTGCAGCTTTCATGGCAGAACATTGGCAGCCTTGAGTGCTACTGGTCAGCCAAAATACCAAAAAGGTTTCGAACCCATGATAAAAGGGTTTAAGTTCTTTGAATTTAACAATTTTGATTCGGTAAAAAAATTATTTGAAGATTGTAAAAATAATGATCAAAAGATTTCTGGTGTCTTAGTTGAACCAATACAAGGAGAAGGTGGCGTGATTCCTGGAAGTAAAATATTTTTTAAAAACCTTAGAAATATCTGTGATAAATATAATTCTCTTCTTATTTTAGATGAAGTCCAAAGTGGAGTAGGTCGAACTGGAAAAATGTGGGGCTATGAGAATTTAGGAATTGAACCAGATGGATTCACTCTTGCTAAAGGATTAGGAGGAGGTCATGCAATTGGGGCATTATTGGTAAAAGAAAAAGCTAACATTTTTTCTCCAGGAGATCATGCAAGCACTTTTGGAGGGAACCCGTTCGCCTGTAAGGCTGCCTTAACTGTATTAGAAGAAATAAATAGAAGAAATCTTATCAATAATGTTTACCTGAGAGGGGAACAATTAAGCGCTGGGTTTGAAGAATTAATAAAAAAATTTCCAAATATAATTAGTGGGAAAAGAGGCTTAGGTTTAATACAAGGTCTTGTTATAAATGATGATTATGCTGATGCAAAAGACATTACGTTAAAAGCTTTTGAGAAAGGATTACTTGTAGTTCCTGCAGGAGGAAATGTTGTTAGAATTGTCCCACCATTAGTTATATCTCGAAGAGAAATTAATGTTCTTTTGGATAAATTAAATTCAATTTTTAAAGAGTTTTAGCAATTTAAATTTTGAAAAATGCAAATTTAAAAATTCTTGAATCATTATCACCCAAATATGAAAGGGATAATATCAATTTAGGTTTATCTAGAGTTAAAAAAGTACTTCAAGAACTTGGATTTCCTTGCAAGAATATTCCTGCAATACAAATTATTGGAACCAATGGGAAAGGATCAATCGCGGCATATTTAGAAAGTATACTTTTTGAAGCTAAAAAAAATTTTGGTGTTACTACATCTCCTCATCTTTTTGATGTATGTGAGAGGATTAGAGTTAATAAAAAAATTATAAACAAAGTTGATTTTGAAAAAATCTATAACTTTATTGAAAAAAATTATTCAACATGTAAATTGACTCCTTTTGAAAAAATAATTTGCTGCGCACTAAAATTTTTTGACAATGAAAAAGTTGAATTGCTTATTCTTGAGGCTGGTTTAGGGGGAAGATTAGACGCGACAACGGCTCATAAATCTAGACCAATAATTGCTATTGGGAATATTGGCTTAGACCATAAAGAATTCCTTGGAGACACGATTGAAAAAATTGCTAAGGAAAAACTAGCAGTTATCGAAAAAGACTCAATTGTTATCTCATGCGACCAAAACAGCCGAGTTGAAAAATTAATAAACAAAAAAGTTGAAGAGGTTGGAGCAGAAATTATCTGGAAAGATTCGATTTCAAACAATTATCAACTTGGATTAAAAGGAGTTTTCCAAAAGCAAAATGCTTCAGTTGCGATTGGAGCAATTCAAGCTCTAAATAAGTTAGGATTTAAAATTAAAGAAAAATATATATTTGAAGGTCTTAAAAATACAACTTGGAATGGAAGGCTAGAAATAATAAACTTTTTAAACAAAAAAATTCTTGTGGATTGTGCACATAATTATCCTGCTGCAAAAGCACTCTCAAATGAGAGGTGTAATTGGGAAAATGAAGAAGAAGGAATTTATTGGATTTTAGGTGTCCAAAGACAAAAAGATATGTACGCAATATTAAAAACACTTCTAAAGAAGAATGATCACTTATTACTTGTACCAGTACCAAACCAACCTAGTTGGAAATTAAAAGATCTCTATCAGATTAAAGAAATTAACTTTCAAAACATAATTGAGTTTGATAAATTTGAATTTGCCATTGATTATTTATTTGCCCTTAAAAAATGGCCTCCTAATCATCCTGTTTTGACTGGTTCTATTTTTTTAGTGGCTGAATTTATTAAATTTGCAAATAAACAGAATTGCTAAATATTAAATTGTTCTTTTATTTCCCAGCCTTCTAATTTCCCAGGATTTAATAGCCCCTTAGGATCAAATTTGATTTTCGCTTTTACTTGATCAGCATCAACCACTCCTAGGCCTCCACCTTCGACAGTTAAAACATGGGGATTAAATATAAACGCACCAAGTTTCTTACAATCTTCCATTATTTCATTTAATTCTTCTACCCCATTCCACTTTAATACTGGCAAAGCCGCTAATCTGGGTGATCCTTGCTGAGAAACTGCCTCTAAATGCCAAAGAACTTTTTTACCCCATTTTTTTCTCAAAAAATTAATTAATTCAAGTTCATTATTCAGTGGCAAAAGCATTTGTAAATATGTCCAATTTTTATCCTTAGACCTCATATGTAGAGTTGTATGATTCCATACGACTTCAGAAATTCCATTGACGAGTTTTTCTTCTTCCCCTAGGAGGGTAGATTCAACTTTGAATTTTTTACAAATCAGCTCTATCGTTTTTATTCCTCCAAGAGTAGATTGAACTAATATCTTGTTATTTCCAGATTTACTTTTAAACCATGTTGGCATTTGATCTACAATTTCATCTTCAAGAATTGCTCCCAGTTTCAGATCAACTGCTGCACAAGTAAGAGTTTTTAATATTTCTATTGTTTTTTCAAATTCAATACAGTCGATAATTATTGAATACCACTTACGTTTAATATCAGTGGCAAGTAATAAAGAGGTAATTATTCCATTAGTTCCATAAGCATGATTTAAAGGTTCGGATTCTTCAGCATCAAATTTTATTAATACAGGTTTTTCATTCATCGTCACTGCCTCTAAACCTATAAGATTGCCAGGATCTCTTAAAAATCCCCACCTAATGGAGCCAATACCTCCTGATCCACCAGCAATAAAGCCTCCAATTGTAGCGGTTTTCCAAGTACTAGGCAGCAACCTTAGTTCTCTCCCATATTTCTCTAATTGTTTATTCAAATCTCCCATGACACAGCCAGACTGTACTTTCACAAAACCTGTATCAGGATCAAATTCTTCTATTTTATTAAAGTGACTCATCTGCATCACAACTCCTTTAAAAAGAGGGACCGCTTGTCCATAATTACCTGTACCTGAACCTCTAAGAGTAAGAGGGATAGAAAATTTCCAACAAATTTCTGCTACTTTCTTTAACGCATTATGATCAATAGGTCTTACTACCAAATCAGCAATACATCCATCTAATTTTTCAGTAAGGATTGGAGAGTAGTTATAAAAATCTTTTGAGAGTCTTTTTAAGTCGGATTGGCTTTCAATAATCTCTAAGTTTTTGACTTCCCTAAATTTGTCTATAAATTTAAGATTATTTGTTGTCATTAATAAATGTTTTTTTGTTTTATCTATAAATTTAGACGATTAGCAATGTAAATCGCCTTTTATAAATACTTTTCTTTTTAAAGAGCTCGAAAAAACATCAGCCCAACTTTGTGCCTCCAAAATTACAAAGTCAGCAGGGCAGCCCTTTTTAATTAAACCATCCCATTTTAGGTTTAATAATCTGCTTGGAGCTAAAAAAATAGAAGACAAAGTCATTCTCTCCCAAGGATTTAGTTGAAGCATAGGTATTGCGCAAGACAACATATAAAAAGGGTCAAAATTACCAAATGGGTACCAAGGATCTTGAACGTTATCACTACCTAGAGATACATCCACATGTGAATTTTGCAATTGCTTAATTGGCGCAACTGGTCTTTTTAATGGGGTAGTTTTAGTGTATCGATTGAGCAGCCAAAAATTTGTTAGTGGTAAAGCAATAACCTTAATATTTTTCTTGGCCATTTTTTCGCCTAAATTTAAAATCTCTTTGTGACTTAAAGAAATAAGACTACTCAAATGACTACAAGTAATAGGAATACTATTAATTTTTAAATTTTCGATGGTCTCTAATAAAACTTTTATTCCTGCTCCAGGCTCAATAATTGATTCATCTATGTGCAAATCAATTTCTAATTTATATTTGCTCGCTAGAAGAAGCATCTTTGAGAGAAATTTACTTGTATCTTTTTTATTAAAAGGAGGAACAATAACACCACCTAAAATGCCTCCATTAGAGGAAAATATTTTTGCTAACTCTTCTCCACTAGAAGTATCCCAGAATTCCAATGGGGCTAGAGCAACGAATTGCAATGTAAGCTCAGATGAAAACTTTTTTTGTAATTTAAAA
Source organism: Prochlorococcus marinus XMU1404 (assembly GCF_017696175.1). Taxonomy (NCBI): domain Bacteria; kingdom Bacillati; phylum Cyanobacteriota; class Cyanophyceae; order Synechococcales; family Prochlorococcaceae; genus Prochlorococcus; species Prochlorococcus marinus. Next base: position 207,798 of record NZ_JAAORE010000003.1, read on the forward strand.
AGTTCAATCCAAATATCCATCGATTGACTTTTGTATGTATCAATATGACTTCTAATAGCTCGGTATCCATTATGTATGGCAAGTTTTAATGATTTCTCAACTCTCTTAAGAACCTTATCTGAAGTTCTAGTTTTATGTTCTTCAAGATTTACTGATAATGCTCCTCCATAGTTTGATTCCAGATTAGGAAAATTTGCCCACGTAAAAGATTTGTCAAAATGCGAATGGGTTTCAACAAACCTTGGAAATAAAATATTTTTTGGTTTAGTAACTTTATTTTGTAAAGGCTTTAACTCAGAAACAAATCCATCCTCCCAACTAATGGAAACTGAACATAAATCCTCTACATCAATAATGAGGTTATCTAAATCTTCTATTAAAAAAAGGCTTCTGGGAATAAGAACCTCAGCTTTGCCGGAATTACTCAAAGTTTTAAATTTTCTTTTATTTTAAACATAAGAAAACTTTACTGAATTAGAAAATAATTCAAATTTCGCTAAAAGATAAAAATAACTATGAAAATTCACCTTAAGTTGTTAAATTTATAAATGTGAGGCGGGCGTCGCCAAGTGGTTAAGGCAGCGGCTTGTGGCGCCGCTATTCGGGGGTTCGAATCCCCTCGCTCGCCCTCCAAAAAATTGCAGCAAAATTATTTAACTTGTAATTTTGAATTAATGAATCATAAAAAATTCCTAGCAAAGTGCTAACAAAAACAAAACCAGAAGAAAAAAAATTTCAAAAGAATTCAACTACAGGCAGTTATTGGATAACCACATTTGGATGTCAAATGAATAAGGCTGATTCAGAGAGAATGGCTGGTACATTAGAAAAAATGGGATATACCAAAGCAGATAATGAATTAAACGCTGATTTGGTCCTATACAATACATGCACTATTAGAGATAATGCAGAGCAAAAAGTTTATAGTTTTCTAGGCAGACAGGCAAAAAGAAAACACAAAACACCCAGCTTAAAACTTGTTGTTGCAGGTTGCCTTGCTCAGCAAGAAGGAGAGTCTTTATTAAGAAGAGTACCAGAACTTGATCTAGTAATGGGACCTCAACACGTCAATAATCTTGAGAACCTTCTGGGGAAAGTTGATGCAGGAAATCAAGTTGCTGCTACAGAAGAAACCTTCATCTCTGAAGACATTACAAATGCGAGAAGAGAAAGCTCTATTTGTGGCTGGGTTAATATCATTTATGGGTGTAATGAAAGATGTTCATATTGTGTAGTTCCTTCTGTCAGAGGAAAAGAACAATCAAGATATCCAAATGCGATAAAAAGTGAGATACAAAATTTAGCAGATGATAATTTTAAAGAAATTACTCTTTTAGGTCAAAATATTGATGCTTATGGAAGAGATCTTCCAGGAACTACAAAAGAGGGGAGAAAAGAAAATACCCTAACTGATCTTTTATACTATATCCATGATGTTGATGGGATTCGTAGAATTAGATTTGCTACTAGCCATCCAAGATATTTTTCAAAAAGATTGATTCAAGCTTGTTATGAACTTGACAAAGTTTGTGAACATTTCCATATTCCCTTTCAAAGTGGTAATGACGAAATCTTAAAGCAGATGTCCAGAGGATACACTATCAAAAAGTATAAAAATATCATTGAGAATATAAGATCATTAATGCCAGATGCATCAATTACAGCTGATGCAATAGTTGCTTTCCCAGGAGAAACCGAACAACAATATCAAGATACATTGAAACTAATAGCAGATATTGGCTTCGATCAAGTAAACACAGCAGCATACTCTCCAAGACCAAATACCCCTGCAGCAGTTTGGTCGAATCAACTTTCGGAAGAAGTAAAAAAAACTAGATTGCAAGAAATTAATGCTTTGGTCGAGAAAACTGCTAGAAGAAGAAATCAAAGATACATCAACAATATCGAAAGGGTTTTAATTGAAGGTTTAAATCCAAAAAATTCATCACAAATTATGGGAAGAACTAGAACAAATAGATTAACTTTCGTGGAGATTCCCCAAAACATTAAATTTAATTTTTCATTGGGAGATGAGATAGATGTAAGAATAAGTGAAGCAAGATCTTTTTCTTTAACAGGCCAACTTTGTTTATAATTTTTCAAAATGGTTGATAAAAAGAAGAAGTGTATTGGATTGATATTTGGCGGGTTTTCCAATGAACATGAAGTATCGATATCCTCTGCAAAAACAGTTTTTCAAGCATTTAATTCAGAGATAAACAAACAACGCTTTAATGTAAAAGCCTTTTACATTAATAGATATGGAGATTGGCTTGATAGTGATTTCTCAGAAAAGATCCTAAATGGTGAAATTGAAAACAATACAATAAAAAAATACGGAATTTTTAATCAAGAAAAAATTAACTTCCTAGACAGAATTGAATTTCAAAATGTTGATGTTTGGTTTCCTCTTCTTCATGGATTTAATGGTGAAGACGGATCAATTCATGGTTTACTAAAATTCACAAAAAAACCTTTAGTTGGATGCGGAATTTTAGGCTCTGCTCTTGGAATGGATAAAATATTGATGAAATCAATTTTATCAAATCTAAATATTCCACAAGTTAATTATCTAGTTTTTCAAAATGAGAACCTCCATGATAAAGAAGTAAAAGATAAGTTGATTAATGAGATCTTTAAAAAACTAAATTTTCCTATTTTTGTGAAACCATCTAACTCTGGATCATCTCTTGGTATCTCTAAGGTAATAAATGAATCAGAAATATTAAAGGCATTAGAAAAGGCTTTGGAAATAGATCCTAGAATCTTAATAGAAGAAGGTCTAGAGGTTAGAGAAATTGAATGCGGAATAATTGGAAATTCAAAACTATTAACCTCTGAGATAGGGGAAGTGAAGTACGAGAGTGATTGGTATGATTACAATTCAAAATATAATTCAAATAACAAGATAACTATCCCAGCCGAAATAGATTCTAAAATTACCAAACAAATTAAAGAAATTGCTATTCAAAGTTGTAGAGCACTAAATATTTATGGTTTTGCAAGAGTAGATTTCTTTTTAGAAAAATCTTCAAATAAAATTTTGTTAAACGAAATAAATACAATTCCTGGTTTTACAAAAAACAGTATGTTTCCAATGCTTTGGAAAGCTTCAGGTTTAAATATTGAGCAACTTGTGGCTAAACTGGTAGATATATCTTTAGAATTATAATTCAAATCAAATGTTGCATGGACTTCTTTGGTTACCATTACTTATAATCTTCATTTTATTAACTGCTCTGGGATGGTTAGAAAGAAGAAGGCAAAATCTTTTTAGGAACTGGGCTAATGGATCTGAACTTTGTAAGTTAGATAGTTCAAGCGCTGCGTCCCTAAAAGATGGGGAATTGAGATGGAGCGCATTTGAAGCTGGTACATTTGAAGATAAAGACAGTTTCATAATAAAGAAACTTGAATTGGTCGAATTAATGGCGCTAACTTCAGGAGAAGCTCCTCTAACAAGCGAGTCTCAAGGAAAGTGCAGGCTTAGACTGGTAGGTGATGGGAAAGAGATGGATGTGCCATTTTCAGATGCAGAGAAAGCGAGAGAATGGATGGACAAATTGATGGAAAAAGCTCGATGTGATTTGTGAATAACCAAAAAAAAACTAACAATAGAAACTTTTTATTTCTAATTTTATTTTTATTATCAACAAGCTTAGTAAGTCTAAAAACTTTAAAAAAGGTATATATTCAGGACATAAGGATCTCTGGTAGTAAATTTTTCTCAAAGAATGATTTAGTAAATAATTCATCTTTAAAATTTCCAATCCGCTTAATTTTTATTCAAGCTAAGGTTCTAGAAAAAGAATTAAAACAAAATTTATCGCTTAAAAATGTTTCGGTAAGTAGACAAATATTCCCTTTTGGTTTGGAAGTTCAAGTTAATACTAGAACCCCAATTGCTTACGGTGAAAGAATAATTAATAACGAAAAAATATTAGGTTTTATTGATCAAGATGGAATTTTTATCGATCAACAAAATGTAGACAAAAAAAATTTGGATAAAATAACCATAAAAGTTGTTGGATGGGAAGAAAAATTTAAAAGAACATTATCTGAAATTTTTATTACCCAAGAGAATTATGAATTTGAGTTAGTTAATATTACTTTTTCTCCCAATGGGTTTCTTACTATTGAGGAAAAAGATTTAAAAACAATCTTCCTTGGTTTTAATCCAAATTTAATAAGCTATCAATTACAAATAATCAATAACTTAAAAAATGAATTTAAGAAAAATAATTTTTCTGAAAAAATAGATAATATTGATCTTACTGATCCAAACAAACCAAAAATAAAAGTGTTCAAACCCTAATATTTGGGAATGGATTTTAAATAATTTTTTTTAATTAATGTAGTGTTGGTAAGGGTTTAGCATTTAAAACAAAATATTTATTAAATAAATATTTTAAGCATTTTCCTCAATAAATCCTACAGATGAGCTTAGTGAGTTCATAATGCACCCAATACTAGTATTAGATCCCTAATTAGAGATGAGCTTCGGTAACAATCCAAACTTTGATCAATCGAGAGAAATCCTTCCAAGTCAAAATGCCAAGATAGAAGTAATTGGCGTAGGTGGTGGTGGAAGCAACGCAGTAAACAGAATGATAGATAGTGATCTAGGAGGTGTATCTTTCCGAGTGCTTAATACTGATGCTCAAGCACTCTTACAATCATCAGCGGAAAGGAGAGTTCAATTAGGTCAAAATTTAACAAGAGGGCTCGGAGCAGGGGGAAATCCCAGTATCGGCCAAAAAGCAGCTGAAGAATCAAAAGAAGAGCTTCAACAAGCCTTAGATGCATCTGATTTGGTTTTTATAGCTGCAGGCATGGGTGGAGGTACAGGTACAGGAGCTGCTCCAGTTGTGGCTGAGGTCGCTAAGCAAAGTGGCGCTTTAACTGTAGGTATAGTTACTAAACCATTTTCTTTTGAAGGCAAAAGGAGAATGCGTCAAGCTGAGGAGGGTATTGCTAGATTAGCTGAAAATGTTGACACTTTAATTGTCATTCCCAATGATCGTTTAAAGGAAGTCGCTTCGGGTGCTTCTATTCAAGAGGCATTCAGGAATGCTGATGATGTTCTTCGAATGGGTGTAAAAGGTATAAGTGAAATCATCACCTGCCCTGGTCAAATTAATGTTGACTTTGCCGATGTAAGATCAGTTATGACTGAGGCAGGATCAGCCCTTCTTGGTATGGGTATAGGTTCTGGACGTTCTAGAGCTTTAGAGGCTGCTCAGGCTGCTATAAACAGTCCATTGCTTGAGGCAGGCAGGATAGATGGTGCTAAAGGATGTGTTGTAAATATCACTGGTGGAAAAGATTTGACACTAGATGATGTAAATGCAGTTGGAGAAGTTATTAGTGAGGTTGTTGATCAAGATGCAAATATCATCTTGGGTACAGCTATAAACGAATCAATGGAAGGTGAAGTACAAGTCACTATAATCGCAACTGGCTTCGACACCAATCAACCACTTAAGCAACAAAGACTTAAAAACAGATTATCAAATACTCCTCTTTATAATTTTTCTGATAACAAAGACAGTGGAGCAAATATTCCAGAATTCCTGAGATTAAGGCAAAATAAAAAAGATATAGAGTAATAGGTAAAATAAAGTGACTCGGTTATCTCGCCTGCCTCAAGCATCCCTTGTGGCTGCTACCTTCCGATCCTGACCAGGTTTGGGCGTTAAAACCGCGAAAGGCCGAGTCATCGCTATTTTAGCAATTTTTGATTAAAAAAGATACATAAATTTCTTATGTTACCTTCGGACCTCGTTAAGTATAAAGAAAAGTCCCAGAAAATCATTGCACTTACTGCTTGGGACTCTATATCGGGCTCTTTAGCAGAACAAGCTGATGTTGATCTTGTCTTGGTAGGAGATTCCTTAGCAATGGTTTGTTTGGGATACAAATCCACATTACCATTAACTTTAGAAAACATTATTTATCATACTAATGCTGTTTCGAGAGGTTTTACAAAGAAAATTGAAGACCAACCTTTGATAGTTACAGATATGCCTTTTCTTACTTACCAATGTGGAGAGGATAAAGCTGTAGAGTATGCAGGGAAAATTATTCAAAGCACTTACGCAAAAGCTGTAAAGGTAGAAGGGGCTGAACCGGAAATACAAAAAGTTATTTCTAGATTAATAAGAATGGGAATCCCTGTTATGGGTCATATAGGGCTTACACCACAAAGCTACTTAAATCTTGGATTTAAAAAACAAGGAGAAAGTTTAGAGAGCCAAGAAAAGATCATGAAAGAGGCTTCTATTCTTGAAAAATTAGGATGTTTTTCAATAGTTCTTGAACATATTCCTAAGTTGCTTGCTAAAGAAATACAGAATAAATTAAGAATTCCCACGATAGGCATCGGTGCAGGTAAATATTGCGATGGGCAAGTAAGAGTTACTGCAGATTTATTAGGCCTTAATGATGATCAACCACCATTTTGTCAACCGATTATCCAAGGAAAGAAATTACTTGAAGATAAATTAAAAGAATGGGTTAATTCTGAAAGATTTAACTAATAAATACCTTTTTATAGAAAAGGTTATTTCCCCAACAACGTAGTTTTTGTAATAGTTTATAAGGGCATTAATTATCTAGTAAGCGTTTCATTTTTTTTATTTATTATCAAAATATTCTTAAACTGAACTTTTAGTATCTTCAGCATCTTCAAATTCTCTTAGCAAACGGAAAGTTTTGGAAATTAAAGGGAAGATCCATACCAACAAACCCACTACTGTTATCAAAGCGACAAGAAAACCCAAAATTGCTAAGAATCCCCCTGTTACATCTCCTTCGTAGAAGCGATCAAGCCCAATGGGGGCACCCACCCCTAAAAGGAAAAGTCTAGTTAAGGCTTTTTTTTCTTTTTTTCTCAACATTAGGTTCAAACTAATTGCGTCTTATTTTAGAACAACTGTCAATGATTTTATAATTTATAAATTTGTTAGGCTTTTATAAAGAAACTTTTGAAGGAATTTATTTTATTATCTAAAATTCCCATAGAACAAGTGATCGCAGTGGGTTTAGCTTTAACGAAAAGGGTATGATTAGTCTTATTTAATTTTATCCCACCACTTAAACATAGAAATGAGAATTTGATTGCTCAGCTCCATTCCTTTTGGATCGCTTAAAAAGAATCTATTACCCTGTCTCATTAATAACCCACTTTTAAGAAATCTTTCCCATTCTTCAAGCAATTTACTAAAATAAATCTCAAATTTTTTGTTATCCCAGTTTTGTTCTTTTAAAACCTTATAAATATCTATACCCTCTTTGAGTCTCAATCCCAACATTATTTTCTCATCAATTTCTTTATAGATAAAATCACTATTAGTGAGGGATGAATCTAAACAAAATTCGTCTTGCCTAGTTACCCATTCTTTATATTCTTTACTAACTCTTGGTCTAGTTAACTTTCCCCCCCAAGGTGAACTAGTGGAACCTTGGCCAAAACTCCACCAGCCTAAACCACTCCAATAAACTCTATTATGTCTCGATTGATGCCTCGGCAGGCAATAGTTCGAAATTTCATATCTTGAATAACCTGAATTTTTCAAAATCAAATGAGTTAATTCACTATTTCTAAAAGCATCTTCATCACTTGGAAGTTGTAATTCCCCTAAATTAACTAATCTTTTAAAAACAGTTCCATTTTCAATATTTAAATCGTAAATAGATATGTGCGGTGGTGAAAATGTGAGGGTTTTTTTTAAGTCATCTTGCCATTCTTTCAATCCACTAAGTGGTAAATTTTGGATTAGATCTAAGCTCCAACTTTTTATTAACCCAGAACTATATACTTTTTTTAACCATAAACAAGATTTTTCAGCATCTTCTCTCAAATGCCTTCTTCCAGACTTTTGAAGTATCTGATTATTAAAACTTTGCACTCCTAGACTAAATCTATTTATCCCAGCATTTATAAATTCATAAAGATCATCTTGATTAAAACTTGCTGGATCTACTTCCATAGTAATTTCAGCACCATAGTCAACTCCATAATTTTCTTTAAAAAGATCAATTAATTCTTTGATTTGTTTGGGATCCAAAATTGAAGGTGTACCACCACCTACATAAATTGTCGAAAGAGGTGATTTATGTTTAATTGACAAAATTTCTTTATACAAAAAGTGCAAATAATCTTTAACAGTTTTACTTCCATAACCATTCAAAGTTTCAACTTTGTTTCCTAATGGAATGACTGCAAAATCACAATAAAAGCACCTTCTATGGCAAAAAGGGATATGTACATAAGCACTTCTTGGAAACTTATTCATAAATCTAAATACATTTTTAGAGCTCCAAAAATCTATTGAGGATCGGAAAAAATAAAATCCTTATTTACTCAATTAGTAAATCATTGTAGATTAGAGATATGACAGATATCTTAGTATTAATTTTATTTGTATTGTCTGGTGCTGCTTCAGGATGGCTTGGAGTTGATTTATTACCAGTAGACATACTAAAACAGGTGTCTAATGTTGAAGGTTTTAGAATAGTTTTAGCAATCATAGGTTTTTTTATAGGTTTAGCTGCTGGTTTCGTATTCTTACAACTTAGAAAAACTTTTCTTGATCAAATAAGAACAATGCCTACAGATCTACTAATTAGTAGGTCAGTTGGCTTAATTTTAGGATTACTAGTAGCGAACCTGCTTCTTGCTCCAATTCTATTAATTCCTTTCCCGAGAGAAGTATTTTTTGGAAAACCTTTAGCAGCCATCCTAAGCAATATTTTCTTTGGTGTCCTTGGATATAAGTTAGCAGATACACATGGCAGGACATTATTGAGATTATTTAATCCAAATAATACTGATGCATATCTTGTTAGTGAGGGAATACTCCCTGCTGCAAGTCCAAAAATTCTAGATACTAGTGTAATCATTGATGGAAGAATAAATGGTTTATTAAATTGCGGCTTGTTGGAGGGACAATTAATTGTTGCTCAAAGTGTAATAGATGAATTACAAACTTTAGCTGACTCAAGCAGTAATGAAAAAAGATCTAAGGGTAGAAGAGGTTTGAAGTTGTTAAAAGAATTAAGAGATTTATACGGTAGAAGACTAGTGATTAACCCAACAAAGTATGAAGGCAATGGGGTAGATGAAAAACTTTTGAAAATCACTGAAGATATGACAGGAACATTAATTACAGCCGATTATAATCTCTCCCAGATTGCAGAAGTTAAGGAATTAAAAGTTATGAATTTGAGTGATCTAGTTATTGCTCTAAGGCCAGAGGTTCAGCCAGGAGAATCCCTTAATATAAAAATCGTAAGAGAAGGCAAAGAAAAAATGCAAGGAATTGGATATCTAGATGACGGAACAATGGTTGTAATCGATGAAGCAAAAAATTTTGTAGGAAGCAGATTAGATGTTGTTATTACTGGAGCACTACAAACTCCTACTGGAAGAATGGTCTTTGGAAAACTATTAAATAATCCTGAGTCAAACAAATCTTTTAAATCACCAGCGACACAGGGCTAAATATAGCTAGAATCAAATAAATAATAATTTTGTGATACATATGACTGTATCTGCTCCTTATTACGGCGAAAACACCGTTATGAGGACTCCACCTCCTGATCTACCCTCTCTTTTACTGAAAGAGAGAATTGTTTATCTTGGTTTACCATTATTTTCAGATGATGATGCCAAAAGACAATTAGGCATGGATGTTACTGAACTAATCATTGCTCAGCTTCTTTATCTAGAGTTTGAGGATCCTGAAAAACCTATCTATTTTTATATAAACTCAACAGGGACAAGTTGGTACACTGGTGACGCAGTTGGTTTCGAAACAGAAGCCTTCGCTATCTGCGATACTATTAGCTACATCAAGCCACCAGTCCATACAATCTGTATTGGACAAGCTATGGGAACTGCTGCCGTTATCCTTTCATCTGGCACTAAGGGTCAAAGAGCTGCTCTTCCACACGCATCCATTGTTTTACATCAGCCCATAAGCGGAGCAAGAGGTCAAGCAACTGACATTCAAATAAGAGCTGAGGAAGTTTTAAAAAATAAAAAATCAATGTTAGAGATCTTATCTCGTAATACTGGTAAGACTATTAAAGAACTTTCTAAAGACTCAGATAGAATGAGTTATCTAAACCCCCAAGAAGCACTAGATTATGGAGTTATAGATAGAATACTTACGAGTCAAAAGGATTTACCAAATAAAATTTAACTTTCACAAACAAAACTTTTAAATTATGCCAATAGGAACTCCAAGCGTGCCTTACAGACTTCCAGGAAGTCAATACGAAAGATGGGTTGATATATATACAAGATTAGGTGTTGAAAGGATTCTTTTTCTAGGACAAGAAGTTAACGACGGGATCGCTAATAGTCTTGTTGCTCAAATGCTTTATCTTGATTCTGAAGATAATTCCAAACCTATTTATTTATATATAAATAGCCCTGGAGGCTCAGTGACAGCAGGTTTGGCTATATTCGACACTATCAAATACGTAAAAAGTGATGTAGTAACTATTTGTGTAGGTCTTGCAGCCTCAATGGGTGCATTCCTTTTAGCTGCTGGTACAAAAGGTAAAAGGGTTGCTTTGCCCCACAGCAGAATAATGATTCATCAACCTCTTGGAGGAACATCTCAACGTCAAGCTAGTGACATTGAAATAGAAGCCAAAGAAATTTTAAGAATTAAAGATATGTTAAATATGTCTATGGCTGATATGACAGGTCAATCATTCGAGAAAATTGAAAAAGATACTGATAGAGATTATTTTCTAAGCGCAGAAGAGGCAAAAAACTATGGCTTGATTGATAGAGTAATCACACATCCAAGCGAAGCAAATCAGTCTTAGATTTTCTAAATAATATTTTAATTTTCATTTTTAAATTAATAATTTATTGGTTTAATTACACGTTTAATGTCTAAAATACTAACTATTGAATGCTAAGAAGCCACAACTAATGACTCAACTCTTCTACGACACAGATGCAGATCTAAGCCTTTTAAATAATAAAACAATCGCGATAATTGGATACGGTTCACAAGGTCATGCACATGCCCTAAACCTCAAAGATAGTGGTATGGATGTAATTGTAGGACTATATGAAGGGAGTAAATCTGAAAGCAAAGCTATTAGCGATGGACTAGAAGTGTTTAATGTTTCTGAAGCTTGCGAAAAAGCAGACTGGATTATGATTCTCCTACCAGATGAGTTTCAGAAAGATGTTTACCTTAAAGAAATAGAACCAAACTTAAAAGAAGGAAAGATATTAAGTTTTGCTCATGGTTTCAATATAAGATTTGAACTAATCAAACCTCCTGGTTTTGTAGATGTCGTAATGATCGCGCCCAAAGGACCTGGACATACTGTTCGTTGGGAATATCAGAATGGTCAAGGCGTTCCTGCATTATTTGCAGTAGAACAGGATTTTTCTGGCAGCGCAAGATCACTAGCAATGGCTTACGCTAAAGGTATAGGAGGAACAAGAGCTGGGATACTTGAAACAAACTTCAAAGAAGAAACAGAAACTGATTTATTTGGAGAACAAGCAGTTTTATGTGGAGGTTTATCTGAACTTGTCAAATCAGGCTTCGAGACACTAGTAGAGGCAGGATATCAACCAGAACTTGCTTACTTCGAATGTCTACATGAAGTTAAACTAATTGTCGATTTAATGGTTAAGGGCGGCTTATCTCAAATGAGAGATTCCATTTCAAATACGGCAGAATATGGAGATTATGTAAGTGGAAAAAGACTTATTAATAGTGATACAAAGAAAGAAATGCAGAAAATTCTAAAAGATATTCAGGATGGAACTTTCGCTAAGAATTTTGTAGAAGAATGCGACAAAAATAAACCCTTAATGACAAAATTAAGAGAAGAGAATTCAAAACATGAAATTGAGAAAGTTGGCAAAGGTCTTCGCTCTATGTTTAGTTGGCTGAAATAAGATTATTTTTCATATTTCTTGGATCGATTGGTTTTGATTTATTAATCGGCGACCCAAGATACTTGATCCACCCTGTTCAAATAATTGGATTCTATATAAAAAAAATATCCGATTACTTTATAAATAATTTCAGGGGAAATAAAAAATTATTATTATGGGGAGGTTTCATTCTTGCACTATCCACCATTGGAATTAGTTTTAGTTTTGGGAAACTAATAGAACTTAGTTATATTCAATCCAAAAATAATTTTTTTAGTGGATTTTTAATTTTTCTTGGGCTTTCAAGTTGTCTAGCCACTAAAGGACTTATTTCAAGTGTAAAAGAGATTGCAGAGCTACTAGAAAAGAAAGAATTTGATAAGCGAAATGAAAGAATAATCAAAGAGAAAGTGCAAAGGATAGTAAGTAGGGATGTTAGCTCATCTTCGAAAGAACATCTTTTGAGATCGACTACAGAGAGTCTTACCGAAAATTCTGTTGATGGCATATTTGGACCATTATTTTGGATTTTCATTGGAATCATTTTAATGAAGTTTTCAATTTTCCTGCCTGGGCCTTTATCACTTGGTTTTACATATAAAGCGGTAAGCACTTTAGATTCAATGATTGGTTATAAATACGATTACTTTAGATATTTAGGTTTTATGAGTGCAAAAATCGAAGATGGTTTTACTTTCATACCTTCAAGATTAGTTTTAATTACATTACCTATAGTAAGTTTCAATTTTAAGGACTATTTATTAATCATTAAAAAAAGTTTTCTTGATGGTAAAAAGTATGAATCGCCTAATTCTGGAATTTCAGAGGCTGTTTTTGCATATATTGCCGGTATTAAATTAGGAGGAAAAAGTAAATATAAAAATGAAACTATTGAAAAACCAATAATCAATGAAAATGGGGCTATTTGCACAAGAAAGAAAATTAAATTAATTTGTCAACTAATATTGAAATTACAATTTTTATGGATAATTATTTTTATCTTAATTTTTTTTATAATTCCCTTTTAATTTATTAACAAATTTGTTTTAAAATATTTATAAAATATAAATTTTATGGAAGAAAAAAACTTACCAACAGAAAATCAAAATAATGATTTTACCAAGACATCAACAACAAATAATGAATACGCAAAGTGGGTAGATAACCAAGGAGGTGAAGTAAAGAATGTTTTCGGCTTTAATAGCAGTGCAGAGCTCGTGAATGGTAGAGCGGCTATGATCGGATTCCTAATGCTTATATTGACCGAGCTAGTTTTAAGTGGCAGACCTGTAACGTCTTCAATTTTTGGTATTAATTGAAAATGGTAGAAAAGAAAACTAATTCAATAAAAGTATTTTTATACATATCCGTATGGGTAATAATTTGGGGAACTCTAGGTTCACTTATAGATTATCCTCTTTATAAAAATAAAATTTATCTAGAAGGAAGCGTATATCAATTTCTCACTTTCACAATTACAGCGATAATTTCCATAGTATGCGCAAAATTTCTCTATAAAAAAATTGAGTTATAAAAACTTATACCTAAATTTTTTGATTATTTTAGCAGGTTCATTGTTTTCATTTGACTCATAAAGTATCCACTGATGTGTTTCAGTATCATGATCACAACCATAATTACTAGATAGATTATCGTAACCAAGTAGAGTTGAATGACAATATTGATCTGCTTCAAAAGCAGAGTCATAAGCTGTTAGAAAATATATCAAAAGTACAACGAGAAATAACAAAAAAAAGACCTGAAAAACTAAATTAACTACCTTCATAAGAATTTCTAAAATTTAAATATATCATCTCAAAAATTTTAATCTAAAAATACTTAACGACCAACATTAAAAACAAAGTCATGAAATTCTTGATTATTTAGATACAAGAGAACTAACAGAATTAAAATCATATTCAAACCTATTACTATTGATCCGAAAATATTTATTTGTTTTTTACCTGGTAAAGTGTAAGTAAATTTTTTGCCTTTAAGAAAAGAAGTCAACCCTTTTTTTTCTTTTTTTACATCTTTTATTTGGGTATTATTATTTACTTTATTATCAGAGAAACCTTTTACCATTGAAACTAAAATAAAAAATTTATTTTATTCCAAAAAAAGAATTTATTTAAATATTTAACAATTTTTAATCACATATGGAATCATAAATGAATTCTTCTCTTTAGAGAAATTTTTAAAAAAATAAGCTTCAATAAGTTCCGATTGCAACCCCAATAAACTAGATTGACATTTAAATTTATTTTGTTTAAAAACTGCTAATTGAAACTTCTCTATTTGGGAAACTAATTCCCTACATAATTGATTTTGCGAATTTACAATACATTCACTAGATTGCTTTAAAATCTTGGACTTTGTTGGTATTGTTTCTGCCATAAGTAAATTAGATGTTAATAAAAATTTGAGGCATAAAATTACTAAAAATTTCATTACTTATGTAAGAATGTAAATTTTGGGTTATCTTGTTAAATCTTGGTAAATTACCTAACAGTAATTTATTAAAATAAAAAAAAGATGCTCTACTAGAGCACCTTTGTTTTAAAGGAAGAATTAGATTAAAGAAAATTATCCTTGAACTCTATCCTTAAAAAGTTTACCGGCTGAGAATGTAGGCACTCTTTTAGCAGGTATTGCTATTTTTTCGCCTGTCTTAGGGTTTAATCCCTGTCTTGCAGAACGATCTCTTGGTTCAAAAGAACCAAATCCTAGTATGGAGACTTTTTTGCCTTCCACGACTGAATCAACAATAGTTTCAATAGTCGTATCAACTATTGAAGAGACAACAGTTTTTGTTTCTCCTGTTGCAGCGGACACCAGGTTTACTAAATCAGCTTTGTTCATTGAATTTTAGAGTAAAGCAGAGATTAAATAGACAAGAGTTTGAATCAAGACTAAAAACCTCGAACTTGTACATCATATGGATCAAATAGGAATCCGGCAACCGAAAATGATAGCGGCGCAAAGCTTTATACAAATTTTAGGGACATTTTTAGCTATATTTTTTTGTTTTATAGTCAATTATTTTATTGATCAATGGAATTAAATTAACATTTCCAAAATAGGCAAAACCATTGGAAATACTGAATTTAGCCTTTAAAAACCCAACTTTCCTCTTCAAAAGTAGTGAATTTTAAATGTAATGAAGTTATGAATTTGAACTATTTATTATTTTTTATTAATTTTCAGATATATTTTCTTCTCATCACATGAAAAACATAATTTGTATTTTGAAATCAAGAAAAATGTAGTTTGTAATGAGTAATCTTTATC
The DNA here is from genome assembly GCF_017696175.1 of Prochlorococcus marinus XMU1404. Taxonomy (NCBI): domain Bacteria; kingdom Bacillati; phylum Cyanobacteriota; class Cyanophyceae; order Synechococcales; family Prochlorococcaceae; genus Prochlorococcus; species Prochlorococcus marinus. Next base: position 223,012 of record NZ_JAAORE010000003.1, read on the forward strand.
TCTAAATCGTTTAATTAAATATCAGTTAAGATGAATGAATAACAACAACAGGTAAGAAAATTTATATTCTCCAAGATTTAATATATTTGATTAGTGAAGCCTTAAATTTGAGTTTTTTTTTTTAATTTTGCATATATTATTCAAATATCAGTAATTTAAATAAATTATCTCAATATTTAACTAATCAATGATAAAGAGAAAGTGATTCATCTCAATAAAGGCAAACCATTTCCTTTAGGGAGTTCTCTAACTTCACAAGGAGTTAATTTTTCCTTAATAGCCACAAATGCAGAATATATAGAAATCTTATTGTTTGAGAAAGACGACTCTATTTACCCAAAAAGTATATTCAAATTAGATCAGACTCATAATAAAGGTCCTTACTGGCATGCGGAAATAAAAAATCTAAATGAAGGTTGTATTTATGCTTTTAGAGTAAAACAAAAAAATAATGAAATTAATAATAACTATGAAAAAAAAGTATTACTTGATCCATGTTCGAGGGGTATTACCGGATGGGGAAGTTATAAAAGAGAAAATGCATTAAAAACGAAAGAAAATACTAATTCTTGTCTTAAAAGCGTTGTTTGCGACAGAAAATTATTTAATTTTAAGGATTATCCAAGACCGAAACATTCTTGGGAAGAAACAATTATTTATGAACTCCATATCAAAGCTTTCACTGAATCAACTGAAAAAGATGAAAGTTGTTTTAAGAAATTTTTAAAAAAAATTCCATATCTCAAAGAACTGGGTATTACAACAATTGAATTACTTCCAATTTTTTGTTTTGATCCTACTGATGCCCCAAATGGTCTAAAGAACTTTTGGGGTTATAGTCCAATCAATTGGTTTACTCCGCATTTTGAATATCTTTCGAATGAATCCGCCGAAAAGAATAGAGAGGAATTTAGAAGATTTGTAGAGGAATGTCATAAAGCAGATATTGAAGTCATCTTAGATGTTGTGTACAATCACACTTCCGAAGGTGATTCAAAAGGGCCAGCAATATCTTGGAAAGGTATAGATGAAAATCTTTATTACTTTATTGGAAAAGATAAAAATTATCAGGACGTCTCTGGATGTGGTAATACTATTGCGGCAAACAGAGGATTTGTTAGAAAACTAATAATTGAATCATTAAAATGTTGGGCGAGTGAATTAGGAGTTGATGGTTTTAGATTTGATTTGGGAATTGCCCTATCAAGAGGAGAAAATCTTTCGCCGCTTGATAATCCTCCAATTTTTGAAGACATAGAATGTGAGCCAGAACTTATTGATATCAAGTTCATAAGTGAGCCATGGGATTGTGGCGGTTTATATAAATTAGGTGATTTCCCATCTAAGAATACTTTCACTTGGAATGGTCATTTTAGAGATGACTTGCGGAGATTTTGGAAGGGGGATAAAGATACAGCTTGGAATATGAGCGATAAAATAAAAGGGACACCATCTATTTATAAAGAAGATAATATTTTCCCAAAATCAATAAATTTTATTACTTCACATGATGGATTCACTCTAAAAGATTTAGTAACTTTCAATAGAAAACATAATTTTGCGAATAGAGAACAAAATAGAGATGGTGATAACCATAACAATAGTTGGAATCATGGTATAGAGGGACCAACTACAAACTTATTAATTAATGATTTAAGGAAAAGACAACAAAAAAATCTCATTCTTAGTTTACTTATATCTAGAGGAGTTCCAATGATACTTATGGGTGATGAGATAGGAAGGTCACAAGGCGGTAACAATAATTCTTGGTGCCAAAATAATTTATTGGGCTGGATGAATTGGGAACAAGGTCAACAAGATAAGGAATTATTAGAATATTTTAAATACGTTATAAAAATCCGAAAAAAACTAATAAAAATTTTTAATCCATCATTCTTCCCTAATAGTCAATCCAATGAAAATATTCCAAGATATCATTGGCATGGAACAAAGTTAGATAGACCCGATTGGAGTAGTTGGTCTCACACAGTTGCCTTTAGCATTAACAAAGGCAGTACTAATCCGCTGGTCTGGATAGGTTTAAATGCATATTCAAAAAGTATCGATTTCTCCTTACCGAAATCTAAATATAATTGGTTAAAAGTTATTGACACTAGCATGTCTGAGATTTTTAAACCCTTAACTATTAATGAAAAATCTGTTTCAATAAAGAGTAGAAGCTCTTTATTAATCATTTCAGAAGAAGTATTTGGGACAAAAAACGATTTATTCTAAAAGCGGGCGGCGGGAATCGAACCCGCATCTTCAGCTTGGAAGGCTGAGGTTTTACCACTAAACCACGCCCGCATTAAGTAATAGAATTACCATTGCAATAATACATTATCAAACAATCAACAAAGTAAAAAGATTGGAAAATTCACACTCGAAAAAAAATATTACTAGATCAACAACAAGATTAATGTTCTCTTATGGGCTAGGAGATGCAGGCACAGGTTTAGTCGCGACGCAATTTGGTTTTTTTCTGTTCAGATTCTTTATTTCTGCTGGTTTACCAGTAATAATTGCAGGTTCATTATTAATGTTAATAAAGATATGGGACGCAGTAAATGATCCGTTAATTGGATGGTTAAGTGATCGAACCAAATCTAGATGGGGCCCTAGAATCCCTTGGATGGTAGCAGCATCTGTTCCTCTTGGTTTCTCTTTAGCTGCGATATGGTGGACACCCACTGGTTCCGTGCTAACCAAGACTATTTACTATGCCATAATTTCTATAGTCGTAATGACTGCTTATACAAGTATTAATCTTCCTTTTGCAGCTCTATCCACTGAAATTTCTGAAAAAACAGCAATAAGAACACGACTAAACGCATCTAGATTTACTGGCTCAATAATTGCAGGACTTACTGGTTTAATAATTGCTGGAGTTGTATTAGGTTCTGAAGGATCAGCAAATAATGAATATTTTTTAATGGGTAAAATAAGTGGATTTATTGCAGTTACTGCAACATTAATTTCTTGTTGGGGATTGGCTCCATTTGCAAAAAAAGCACGAAGGCCTTCAGGAAAAGTGGAAGCCATAACACTTCAATTTAAAAGAATCTTCAGAAATAAAAAATTTCTAAAAGTTATTACGCTTTATATTCTTCTCTGGTGCGCCTTACAATTGATGCAAACTGTAGCTTTAATTTATGTAGAAGATGTACTGAATGTACCAACATATATTGCGAAGTGGATCCCGATACCTTTCCAAATTAGCGCTTTAGTGGGTTTACAAATATGGACCAGAGTATCAAATAAATTGAATAGGATTTCAGCTTTGAACTATGGAGCGATGATTTGGATTCTTTCATGTACGGCAACTTTGTTTTTACCTCCTTTATATATGGTTTCAGGAGTTAGGGATAATTTATTTCTAAATTCAGGAAATATAATTTTGTTCATTCTTTTAATTTTCATAATCTGTCTTATTGGTATTGGAGCTTCAACTGCTTTTCTTATCCCTTGGTCACTACTTCCTGATGCGATAGATGAAGATCCAGAGAAGCCAGCAGGACTATATACTGCTTGGATGGTACTTATTCAGAAGATTGGAATCGCGTTTAGTGTTCAATTATTAGGATTTTTATTGTATTTATCTGGTTATCAATCATGCCTGGTTGATAAAGATGGTCTAAATATTATGGAACAATGCTACTCAGCACAATTAACTATTAGATTGTGTATTGGTTTTATACCCTCAATATTGGTAATAATTGGTCTTTTAATCATGAGAAAATGGGATCGAAAATTAATTACAAACTAATATAAAGATATGTATTACCCTAATTTTTTCAAAAGACTTCTGAGCAGCTTAATCATTGGCGGGCAAGCAATTAATTTTATCTTTAGAGGTAAAATTTCCAAAAATGATCTCTTTGACCAACTTATGGAGTCAGGTCCTGGAAGTTTGTTAATTGTATTAATTACAGGAATTGCCGCAGGTACAGTTTTTAATATACAAGTTGCATCACAACTTACCAGTATGGGGGTTTCAAGTGAAATTGGAGGTTTATTAGCAGTTGGCATGGCGAGAGAAATGGCTCCTCTTCTAACTGCTACTTTAATGACTGGAAAGGTTGCCACTGCCTATGCTGCTCAACTAGGCACTATGAAAGTCACAGAACAAATTGAGGCAATAACCATGTTAAGGACGGAACCAGTCCAATATTTGGTAGTCCCAAGGTTACTTTCGATGGTAATAATGTCTCCTATACAGTGTCTTTTATTTTTATCTGTGGCTTTATGGAGTGGACAAATTTGGAGCACAATTTTTTATAAAGTTCCTCCAATAGTTTTTTGGACATCTGTAAGATCAGGTAATGTAAGTTTAACCAGCACAGACTTAACTTCAATGTTAATAAAATCTGTGGTGTTCGGATTACTTATTTCAATCATTGCTTGTGGATATGGACTTACAACTAAAGGTGGTCCAAAAGAAGTTGGAACAAGTACAACAGGTGCAGTTGTAATGACTCTCGTTACTGTATCTTTAATGGATGTATTACTAACACAAATTTTATTTGGATGATTCTATGTTTAACACTAAATCAAAAAAAGAGGAACCAGTAATAATATCTCCATCATTTCAATTGCCAATCATTCTAATAGTTTTAAGTTTTATGCTTTTGTTTTTGAATATTGGTTCTTTGCCTACAATAGTTTTTGCTTCTTTTAGCTTTTTTTTATTACTTCAGTCATTCACCTTAAGAATAAAAATAACAAATGATGATTTTATCGTTTTACAATTAGGGAAAGAGATTAGAACTTTTCCATTCAAGAACTGGATATCATGGAAATTCTTTTTCCCTATAATCCCAGGTATTTTTTATTTTAGAGAAAAGTCCAGTCCTCATTTATTACCAATTTTATTTAATCCAAAGCAATTAAAAGATGAGCTCATAAAAAAAGTTGACTCCCTGGAGATTAAAAATTCTTAAAATTCAGACTTTGCCTAATCATCAAAATTATTTAAATGACCAATACAGAAATTTCCAACAATAATCCTGAAAAGGAATTAATAATAGATAAGTCAATTTCAAATGATAAAACCAAACAAATTAGTAAGAAAAATACAACGCAAAATAAAAAAATTACACCAAAAAACGATAAATCGACTAAATCTTTCGATGAAATTTCTAATGAAATTTTTAGAGATCTTGTTTCAAAAAAAGACTCTTTAGTTAAAGAAATAAAAGAGTTAGAAACAAAAAAAATTGAAATAGAAAAAGATATTGAGTCAAATTTCAAAGGACAGTCAGATAATATTGCTAAAAGAGTTAAAGGCTTTCAAGAGTACTTAACTGGAGCTTTGCAGAATCTTTCACAAAACGTAGAGAAACTTGAATTAGTTTCTCAACCAATAATCGTAAAGCCTTCTCCCCTTGATGAGAGAAAGCAAAACAAAAGCACAAATAATGTAGTTAATGTTCCTGCTCTTTCTGAAACATTTAAGCCAGATGAAGAGATTATAAAAAGTTGCTTTACAAATTTCACAGAACAACCTGACTTTTATGCAGAACCTTGGAAATTAAGACGGAGTCTTGATTCATCAGATATAGAAATTATGGATGATTGGTTCTTTAATATGGGCGGAAGAGGTTCTCTTGAAAGTAGAGGGTCTCGACAAAAAAATGCCTTGTTATCAGCAGGTTTAATATCTATTCTTGGCGAATTATATGGAGATCAGTTTCAGACTCTTATTTTAGCTTCGCAGCCTGAACGATTAGGTGAATGGAGAAGAATTCTTCAAGATTCACTTGGTCTCACAAGGGATGACTTTGGACCTAATAGTGGGATTGTTCTTTTTGAAAGGCCTGAAGGTGTAATAGAAAGAGCTGACAGATTAGAAGCCAATGAAGAATTACCATTTATTATTATTGATGCAGCAGAAACATCTGTTGAAATTCCAATACTTCAATTCCCATTATGGCTTGCATTCGCTGGTTCAGATAATGAAATTTACGATGATCTTGAACTAAACTAATCTTTATGAATATTTTAATAATTTTTGTAAGTTATCTCTTAGGATCTTTTCCTACTGGTTTTTTAACTGGAAAATATCTCAAAAATTTAGATCTAAGAACAATAGGCTCTGGATCTACAGGTGCCACAAATGTCTTGAGAAATGTAGGAAAATGGCCAGCACTTTTTGTTTTTATCATTGATGTTGGGAAGGGTGTTATTGCTGTAAAAATTGCTCAGCATTACACAGACCAAGGATTAATAGAAGTAATAGCAGGCATATCCGCTATCACAGGACATATATGGCCAATATGGCTTGGAGGGAAAGGAGGAAAAGCTGTTGCTACTGGACTAGGCATGTTTTTAGCCCTTTCCTGGAAAGTTGGACTTGCTTCTCTTGGGATTTTTTTAATCGTATTAGCAAAAACTAAATTTGTATCTTTATCAAGTATTTCAGCTGCGATCTTACTTCCTTTGTTTATGTTTTTTTATCTAGGTAATATTATAAATTCATACTTTTTTATTAGTTTAATTGTGGCGTTTTTAGTTATCTGGAAACATAGAACTAATATAACAAGATTGATTAAAGGAGAAGAATCTAAAATTAATCAGAATTAATAGATTTGAAAATTTCTATAAGAGCTTTATTAGGATCTAAAGCTTTGGATATTGTTCTACCAATGACCAATTTAGAAGCACCATTATCTATAGCCTCATGGGGAGTCATAATCCTATTTTGATCATCTGCACTATCGATCTTTAATCTAATGCCCGGTGTTATTAGTTCAAAATTATTTTTATAAATCGATCTCAATATTTTTACTTCCCATGGGGAGCAAACGCATCCATCTAATTCAGCATCAAAAGACAATTTCGCAAGTCTCAATACATTATCTTCAATTGAATTTTTCCTATCGAGATCAGTTTGAAAATCTTTAAGAGAAAAACTTGTTAATACAGTTATACCAACAACTAATGGAGGTTTTACATTAGCGACGGTCGCTCCTTCAAAAGATGCTTTTTTTGAATACTTAAGAGCTTTAAGACCTGCCGAAGAATGAATAGAAATTATATCAACCCCTAATTTTGAAACTTGATAACATGCTGCACTCATGGTATTTGGAATATCATGAAATTTTAAATCTAAAAATATCTTTTTATTTAAACCTTTCAAAATTTCAATAGCTCTTGGACCTTCCCTAACAAAAAGCTCTAAACCAACTTTCACCCACTTAATACTAGGACATCTTTCTAGAAGTAATTTTGCTTGATTAAGATCTAGACCATCAATTGCCAATATTATTTTATCTTCTAAATTAAATCTATTTTTCATTTATAATCAGTTTTCAAACCTTTTAATGATTTTTTTTCCAATTTGCAAAATTTTACCTTCTAAATCTTTTTTTGATTCAAAAACTAGATTTGGATCGATTACTTTCTGGCTATCAATCTTAACTCCACCACCTTTAATAGATCTTTTCGACTCACTGCTAGATTTAAATAATTTTAAAGCACTTAACAAATAAAAAAATTTAACAGGAAAAACTATTTCTTTTAAAGAAATCTCTGGTATTTCTCCAACTTTCTCTTTATGTCCAAGGAATAATTTTTCGCAGTTGGATTGTGCTTTTAATGCTTCTTCCGCGCCATGGAATAAAGTAGTAACTTCTAAAGCCATTCTTCTCTGCAATTCACGAGGATTCATGTCATTAAGTACATTTAGATCTAATTCAGTGAGTAATTCAAAGTAGGTGGGTATTATGTTATCGGGAACTTTTTCTAACTTTGAATACATTGAAAGAGGATCTTCAGTTAAACCTACGGTGTTAAATTCAGATTTACTCATCTTCTTAATTCCATCTAAGCCTGTCAAAATTGGCAACAGAACACCAAATTGAGGTTCTTGTTTAAAGTGCCTCTGAAGATCTCTTCCTATTGCAATATTAAATTTCTGATCTGTACCTCCCAGCTCAATATCTGATTGAACAACTACCGAATCATAACCTTGCAATAGTGGATATAAAAATTCATGCAAAGCAATTGGAACTTGTGAAGTATATCTTTTATTAAATTCTTCCTTAGCTAGCATTTGGCTAACTGTTGAACTGCTCATTAATTCAATTATCGAATTAAGATTTAATCCTTTTAACCATTCACTATTATATCTGATTTCTATTCTCTCTTTTGAATCAAAATCTAAAATAGATTCATTAGCTGTTTTACCCATTCCAAGTTGGTTTAAATATGTTTTTGCGTTCTCCCTAACTTGTTTTTCAGATAACTGCACTCTTGTTTTATTTTTTCCAGTTGGGTCACCTATTTGTGCTGTAAAATCGCCAATGATTAAAACTGCAATATGTCCATTATCTTGGAATGCCCTAAGCTTTTTAAACAATATGCTGTGTCCAAGGTGAATATCGGTTCCAGTTGGATCGATTCCTAACTTAACCCTTAATTTTTTATTATTTTTTTTTGCATGATCAAATATCTCCGAAAAAGTTTGATCTATTCCCTTAACTGGAAAGTACTCGTCTATTCCTCTTGAGAGCCATGACGGCAATATTAATTGATCGGACATTAAGTTTTAACCGTTAAGTTTAAGAAGTTTTATCAAGTTCATCCTTCATTCTTATTAGGGTTTTATTCATCTGCTCAAACATCTGATCAGGAGTAATACCAAACTGGCTTAACTGAGTTTTTAATTGCTCTACTGTCATTTTTGCTTGAAAATCTTCAGACAATTCAAATCTCTTCATAAAAACCTTATAACGATCCATAAGAGATTCCATCTTTTTTATAAACATTTTTTTCCCCTCTCTATCAAATTTGCCATAATCAGAACCAAGCTTCATGAGGTCTTGGTAATCAGTAAAAAGCTTTTTAGCTTCTTCTTGCACAATGTCTGACTCAAAAAATCCCATTTCTATTTTTTAACTTCACAAGATTAAGGCTCAATTACAAGATAACAAGAATCTTTTCAATTGATTAGAACATTAATAAAATTTTAGTTTAAAAATAATTCTCTGATAAATATTTATTCAGAATTAAATTTAATAGAAATGATTTATAATTTTTGGAATACTTCAACTCAAATAACATTTCAAAACAAAATAGACAATTTGAATTATTTGGTTCAAATACAAATACTGCAATTAATATTCAAAATACAAATAATTTAAAAATCAAATGTGAAACCTTAATTGAATGGCGAAATCAAATACATAATCACCAACTCAAAATTTCAGAAGATAGTTACGATAAAACTCTTCAACAAACAATTCTTCCTTTAAACAATATTTTCAATGAAAAAAAAATTGATCCGTTTTCCCTACAACCTTTATCACTAAACTTCTGGAGAACTAATCAACATATACATGATGGTCCAGCAATGTATTTTGTAATTGACAATATGGTAAGTTCTAAAATAATCCTTTACATAGGAGAAACAAATTCAGCAAATAGAAGATGGAAGGGAGAACATGACTGTAAAAACTACTTAATGAACTATAAAGAAGCCCTAGCTAATAACAACCTCTCAAGTCACCAAGATATACGTTTCTTCTTAGATGTACCTAAAGAAGTAAAATTAAGGCGTAAATTAGAACAGCAACTGATATATTTATGGTTACCACCTTTTAATAAAGAAACCAGAGATAGGTGGACAACTACTTTCACAAACAACTAAAAATTTATTTAATCCCTTTTACAAATGCAATTTTCTACATTCCAAAAAAATCTAGATAACTGGCAAGGTCCTTCATTAATTTTTGGAGTTTTAGAAGAAGAAATAGCAAACCAACTTGAAAAATTAAATTTTGTTGTTGACTCAAAATTATTACTAAAAAAAGTTACTCAAAGAAAATTTAAAGGAGAAAAAGGAAAAACTTTAAGCTTTGAATTTTTAGATCAAAAATTAGAAACTTTAATCATTGTTGGGCTTGGAAAATCAAAAGACCTTAACAAAAGTGATATAGAAATCTCCATAGGAAATCTAATTAGGAAGATTGTTGATAAAAACGAGAAAATCAGCATATTGTTGCCTTGGGAATTAATAAATTCAAAAATAGAAATAAATCAATTAGCAGAGTCAGCCAGATTATCTGCTTATAAGGACAATAGATTCAATAAGAAAAAAGATGAAAAGAAAGTTCTTAAAGAAATTGAATTTTTGAATTTAAAAAAATTTGAAAATATTAGCTTTGAAGAGTCAGAAAAAATATGTGAAGGTGTAGAACTAGCCAGAAGACTTGTAGCTGCCCCTCCAAATAGCCTTACGCCTCTAGAAATGTCTATGCAAGCTACTCAAATAGCTAAAGATCATGGCTTGGAAGTAAAAATTTTAGAGTCAAAAGAATGTGAAGATTTAGGAATGGGTGCATATCTAGCTGTAGCAAAAGGATCTGATCTTGATCCTAAATTTATACATCTAACTTTGAAATCAGAGGGGCCTATAAAAGAAAGGATTGCTCTTGTTGGGAAAGGTTTAACCTTTGATTCTGGAGGTTACAATCTGAAAGTAGGGGCATCTCAAATTGAAATGATGAAATATGATATGGGCGGCAGCGCAGCAGTTTTAGGAGCAGCAAAAGCACTTGGAGCTATCAAACCAAAAGGCCTAGAAATTCATTTTATTGTGGCATCATGTGAAAACATGATAAATGGATCTGCTGTACATCCAGGAGACGTAGTTAAAGCATCTAATGGCAAGACAATTGAAATAAATAACACCGATGCAGAGGGCAGACTAACATTGGCTGATTCTTTAACTTACGCATCAAATTTAAAACCAGATTCAATCATAGATCTTGCCACCTTAACAGGAGCAATTGTTATTGCATTAGGAAGTGATGTAGCAGGATTCTGGAGTAATAATAATGATTTAGCAAATGATCTAAAAACTGCATCAGCCGAAGCTGGAGAAGAATTATGGCAAATGCCTTTACAAAAATCCTATAAGGAAGGGTTAAAGTCTCATATAGCTGATATGAAAAATACAGGTCCAAGAGCAGGTGGATCAATAACTGCTGCTTTGTTTCTCGAGGAATTCTTAAATGAAGATATAAAATGGGCTCATATCGATATCGCAGGCACTTGTTGGACTGATAAAAATAAGGGGATTAACCCATCAGGTGCAACCGGTTTTGGAGTTAAAACTCTTGTTCAATGGATTAAAAATAAATAATAATATTTAAAATCATTCAGACCAAGGATTATTTGATCTAGCGTTATTCCCCCATAACTTATCCAATTTCTGATCTCTCCCACAGGAGTATCTATAAAACTTATATTTTAATTCATTTCTCTCAGCAAAATCCTGATGATATTCTTCAGCTAACCAAAATTGACCTCTTGGTTTTAATTCAACATATATTTTTTCTAATGGCAATCTCAATTCATTAGATGCTGAAACAATTGCATTTTTTGCATAAGTTTCCTCTATTTTATCTTTGAAAAAAATCACTGGCCTATAAGAATCTCCACGATCACAAAATTGCCCATTACCGTCCAGCGGATCAATATTTCTCATATATAGCCTAAGTATTTCGGCCAAACTTACAAGTTGGGAATCATAATTAACCAAAACAACTTCTTGATGACCGTCATGATTTTCGTAAGTAGGATTTTGGGAATCTCCTCCAGAATAGCCACTTTGCACAAAATTTATCCCTTTAAAAGACTCTAAATCGTGTTCTAAACACCAAAAACACCCTCCCGCAAGAATCAATTCTTCTGCGAAGGTATTTATAGGGTTAAGAAAAATTGAAAAAGCAATTATTAAAGGTAAAAAATATTTCATCACTTAATTATAAGGTTCAAATAATTGAATTAATGATTTCTTTGGCGGCTCTATCAACTACTCCTTCCTCTCCTAATTCTTTTTTTAAAAGAGCATACCCTTTTTTGATTTTTGCTTTTTCTGATTTCAGATCAAGAAGCCTGCAAGCTTTATAAAAAATTTTCTTTTCATTAAAATTTTTCTGGACAAACTCTGCTATTATTGATTTTTTCATTAAAAGATTCACAGGAGAAATAAATCTCACTTTAAAATTCAGAATTTTTCTTGCAATAAAAGCTGTAACTCTACTCACTTTATATCCAACAACCTGTGGTATACCGTATAAAGCTAATTCCATATTAACTGTACCTGATTTGCATAAAGCTAGTTTTGTTAATGAATAAATATAAGGTTTCAATTCAGAATTATCTTGCTGAGAGATAACCTTACCTTTGATTCCATATTTTTCTAAACCCTTTCTAAATTTTTCATCAAAAGCACTCCTACAGGATGGAATACAAACAACAAGACTTGGGTATTTTAGTTGCAATTGTTTTGCAGTTTTCAAAAATGTTGGCAATATGTACCTCAACTCTTGTGGTCTTGATGCAGGCATTAAAAGTAAAATATTCTGGTTATTTCTAAGTTTAAGAATTGTTCTAGAAACTTTCTTAGAAGGAAGTTTTTTTGTTAAATCAATCATTGGGTGTCCAACCCAAAAAACATTTCCACCCCTCCTTTTATAGAAGTTCGCTTCCTGCTTAAAAATCGCAAAAATTTTATCTGAAAAATTAATTAAATTTGTAGTGCTATTATTACCAACTCTCCACGCCCATTCTTGAGGAGCAATGTAGTAGTAAATTGGAAGAGTATTTTTCGATCTTTTTAATTTATTCCCAATACTAATATTTGGCCCCATATAATCAATCAAAATTAAGCAATCTGGAGGATATTTTTTTAGTAATTTATATAATCTTCTTTGAATTCTTATTGTGGGAAGAAGAAGAGGCAAAGCCTCCCAAATTCCTATTGCACTAATTGATGTAGTATCTTGAAGAATTTTTACACCTTCTTTCTTCATCCTTTCCCCACCTAATCCGCAAATTTCTAAATCTAAAGATTTTTTCATTGCTTCATCAAATAATGCTTTTGACAATAAACTCCCATGTAAATCTCCGGAGACTTCTCCTGTACTGATAAATATTTTTTTGTTCATTAATTTATAAAGGCATTGGACCGCGTCTTTCTTTCGAGATTGAATCTTTTAAAAAATTACATAATTTCATTGAAGCATTATCTAACTTACTTTTTTTTGCGATTTCCAATGCTTCAGACATTACATTATTGGATTTAAAAAGTAAATTCCACGTACTTTGCAAAATTTTTAAATCAACATCATTATTTTCCATCAAACCACTTCTTTTAATACCAATTCTGTTCAAACCTCTTAGTCTCCCAGGATGACCTTCTGCTATACAAAAAGGTGGTACATCCCTATCCACTCTAGTCATTCCTCCAATCATTGCTAAATATCCAATATGTACAAATTGATGAATACCTAAACAGCCACCAATAATAGCTTTATCTTCAACCTTTACATGGCCAGCAACTTGCACACTATTAGATAAAACTATCCCATTACCAAGTTCACAATTATGACCTATATGAGAATAAGCCATTAACAAATTATTATTGCCAATAATAGTTTTTTCCCCTTCATCAGTTGCTTTATTAATAGTTACACATTCTCTAAAAGTATTATCATCTCCAATAATGACCTCTGTAGGAGCTCCTCTATATTTAAGATCTTGGGGATCTTGACCTATAAAAACATTTGGGAAAACCTTATTGTTCCTTCCTATTTGAGTCTTTCCAGTAATTACAGCATTCGGTCCTATCTCTGTCCCTTTCCCAATAGTCACGTTAGGGCCAATAACAGCTCCTTGAGAGATAAATACTCCATCATGCAATTCTGCATTTGAGTCAACAAAAGCATTTGGGTGTACTTGTACACCTTCAAAGTTTTTCTTTAATTCATTATTTTTATTCTTCATATTACTAATCAACCAAGGAAAACATTAATTCTCCGGCACAAGCCAACTTCCCATCTACGTGTGCCTCTCCTTTTACCTTGCCAAATCTTTTTCTTTTTATACTCAATAATTCACAAGTAATTATCAATTGATCTCCAGGTACAACAGGTCTTCTGAATTTAACATTATTTATTCCAGCAAAAACGAAAAGTCCTTTAGGAAGGTCAGGCATTTGAGTTACTATTATTCCTCCAACTTGAGCCATCGATTCAACAATAAGGACCCCAGGCATTAATGGTCTCTCAGGAAAGTGGCCTTGAAATTGCGGCTCATTTATAGTTACATTTTTTACTGCGACGGCACGCTCACCAGGAATATGCTCAATTACTTTATCCACTAGAGCAAAAGGATATCTGTGAGGTAATAAACCTAATATTTTCTCAGAGGAGAGTTGATTATTTTCACTGGATAATTTCTTTTCCAAAGCAATAAAGATAAAGTTAATGTTTTAGCGATGAGGCCAATAAAGCGTTTAAAGAATGTGATCCTTTATAAACTAAAATTTGGGCCTTAGGTAACCCTACCAAAGCCAAGTCCCCAATAAGGTCCAAAATTTTATGTCTTATTGGTTCATTATCAAATCTTAATGGTGGATTAACCCATCCATCACCATCACAAACAAGGGCATTTTCCAAACTTCCACCCTTTATTAATCCAAGTTCACTCAACTCTTGAAATTGATCCTTAAAGCCAAAAGTTCTTGCTGGAGCAATCATTTCAACAAAACTTTTTGGATTTAAATCAATCACAAAAGTTTGATCACTAATTGCTTTATAGGGAAAACTTATGGTTGATATAATTGTAGTTTTTTCAGAGGGGGTTGCTGCTATAACTGAGCTTTTTTTATTTAAAATTATGGATTTATTAATCGCCCGAAAAAAATTATCTGGTTTAGGAGCCTTTTTTATCCCTACTTCCTCAAATTCTTTAACCCACTGAATCGCTGAACCATCTAAAAGCGGGATCTCTCTCCCATCTACTTCAATATGTATATAACTTAATCCACACCCAGCCATTGAAGATAATAGATGTTCAATAGTGTATAAATTTCGTCTTCCTAATTTAACCGCCGTACAAAGCATCGTACTTCCTATTAAATCTTGAGTTAGCTTAAAAATATCGTTGGGTTTATCCTTAAAAGAAACATAATATCCTTCTTTTTCGTAAGGAGAAATTGTTACCCTTGTTGAATCTCCACTATGAAGACCTATCCCTTCTCTGGTAATGGTACCAGCTAAGGTATAGCAATAATCATAATTAGTAGGCCAAGAAAACACTTAAAACTTCCATCCCACTCCAAGTGTATATCTCCAATCTCCACTTAGTTCTTTACTAGCAACATCTAATCTTAATGGACCAATTGGGGTTTTAACTCCAACTGAACCTCCAAGCGAATAGCCAGAACCTGATTTCTTTAATAATTTTCCGGGTTTTCCTGGAACATTCTTTTGAGAGCCTAAATCACTTCCTGCATCAACGAATAAAGCTCCAGTTATCATTCTCCAAACAGGGAATCTATACTCTATGGTACCTTCAACAAAACTTTTACTTACAGCTAGATCACAAGATCCCCAACCTCTAACTGATGATGTTCCTCCCATACAAAATGCTTCATAAGGAGGCAATTCCCCAACAATTGTTCCTCCCGTAAAGTGAAAACCAATAGCCTGAGGACAATCTTCACTACTTTCATTACTAGACCTACATGCTTTGGTTAAATTTATCAACTTTATTGGGATAAAAGATGAATAGGAGGCTTTCATTCTATTGAAAGTTGGAGAGTTTTGACCCATTGAAACAAATTGTTCAGTACCAAAGCTTAATTTGTTTCCTGAAGTTGGATTTACAGAATTATTCAAATTATTTCTAGATGTACTTGCAATTAAACTAACCAGTGTATTTTCTTCAGGACAGGTGCCATCACTAGGAGTAAATCCAATACATATAATATCGCTTATATTACCGGTTGTTGGTGTCATATCACCATAAGGTTTTTTGTTGCCATCACCATCAATCATCTTTACTTTCTTGAAATTCATCCCTGCAAGAACTCTCCATTTGGCAATTTTAAATGGATCCCCATCATTAAATGGTCTTGAGAAAGAAAATCCACCTCCTGTTTTTTCTAGAACTATTGATGAAAAAGTATCAGCTGTTGAAGTAGTTGTATCATTTACAGCATAAATACGTCCATTATCTTCACTTTTAAATTCCTGTGGATAATTTCTACTTAGAAAAATATTTGTTCTAAAAGAAGTTTTATATTTATCTCCTTTAATCCATGGGTCATATATAGAAAAATTATAGGTTGTTGAATATTCTCCAAAATTTAGATTGAATTTTGTAGACCAAGCTCTGCCTAGTGCATTAGTTTCCTGCAAACCAATAGTGGCAAAGACACCTGCACTATTACTATAACCAAGACCACCTGTTAATGATCCTGTTCTTTGCTCGCTCAAATCTAAGAAAATTATGACTTGACCAGGATTTAAATTATCTGGGCCAAGAGATACCTTTACATCATCAAATAATGATGTGGCATAAAGTCTTTTGATATCAGCTTCTAAAATTTTTCTATTAAAAATAGTACCAGGCTGTGTTTTTAACTCTCTATTTATAACCCAGTCTTTTGTTTTCCCTTTTCTAGGTTTCCCATCGACAGTAGATTCACCATCAGACCCAAGAAATCTTAACTTTACATCAGATATAATTCCCTCAGAGACTTTTAATGTTACTATCCCATTTTCGGAAATTCTGTCAGGTCCATTGATTCTCACTAAAGAATAACCCTTACTTTCATAATGCTTTTTAATAATTTTTATCTTGTTTTGCAATTCATTTAGGTTAAGAGTTGTGCCATAAAAATTTTTAAAAATATTATTTACATATGAATTAGAGATTACAGAATTCAATGGTTCAAGTTCAACTTTTGTCAAAATTGGATTGGGCACTACATTTACAATTATCCTTACTCCTAACGGGCCATCTTGAGAATTTATTTTAACTCCTGAAAACCAACCACTAGCATAAATTGCATTTAAATCTTTGTTTAAAATTCGATTATTAACAACACTTCCCGGCTTTATACTCATAGAATCATATGCAGCTAATTCAAGTTTCCTGCCCTCAGGATGATTTTCCCAACCTTTTATAATTATTTCTGAAATAAGAACACTTTCTTGCTTAGTATTCTTTTCATTTTCTGCCATAAAGAAATTTTTCTGTTGTTTAATATCAAAACCTTGAATTAAACCATCTTGAATATTTTGTATTTCTAAAGTTGAGATCGATTGCTCAAAGTCATTTGACAAATACTTAGCCGCTAGTTCTGAATTATTTGATATCAAAATCAAAGGAGAACAAGCAATATTCGTGAAAACCTTTTTAAATTTTAAAAAATGTTTTTGCATAGTATTTTTCATTATGGGAATAAAGCATTGCTCATTGAATTTAGTTAAATGACTTTGTTTATTCTTCGGTTAATTTCGCTATAAGCTTCAATTAGACCACCTAAATCATTTCTAAATCTGTCTTTGTCTAGGCTTACAATTGTATCATTTTTCTGATTGAGATCCCATAATCTACAATTATCAGGACTTATTTCATCTCCTAGAAGTATGTTATTTTTAGAATCATATCCAAACTCCAACTTGAAATCTATAAGTCGAAGCTGAATATTTTTAAAAAAAATTTTCAGGATTTCATTAATTTTTAAGGTTAAATCTACTATTAAATTTAAATCATTAGAACTTATAATATTCATTAATTCAATTCTATCTTTTGTAATAAGAGGATCATTTAGTTCATCATTCTTAAGATAAAAATCAATTAATGGTTTTGCCAAGTCAGTTCCAGGTCTAATAGTTGTTTGTTTACATAAAGAACCATAAGCAGTATTTCTCAAAACAATTTCAAGAGGTATTACTTTTATTTTTTGTGCAATTATTGTATTTTCATTTTTAAGTTCAATAAAATGAGTAGGAATATTCTTTTTAATTAGAAATTCAAAAATTCTTGCACTTATTAGGCAATTAAGTTTTCCCTTCCCTTCAAATTTAGCTTTTTTCAATGCATTAAAAGCTGTAGCATCATCTTTAAATTCAATTATCACTTTATCTACATCATCATGAGAAAATACTTTTTTTGCTTTACCTTCATAAATCAACTCATATTTATTATTCATTAATTTAAGACCTCAATTGATTACTAAAAGTAAAATTTATAATTAACATATTTATTAGAGATCAACTTTTATAAATAGTTTCTTTTATTTTACCTGATTATTCATCGAAACCTCATAACCTTCAAAAAAAACAAATTTTATGAGTATCAATTCAACAATTTCTAAGAACTTAATAAATTTAGAAAATATTTTAATAATTGGAAATGGAGGAAGAGAAAATTCTTTAGCTTGGGCTATTCAAAAAAATGAATTAGTCAAAAAAATTTATTTAGTCCCAGGCAATGGAGGATCAGAAAGAATAGAAAAATGTGAAAGAATAGATATTGATATTAACAAGAAAAATGAATTAGCCGAAAAGCTTTATTTACTAAAAATAGATTTGATTGTAATAGGGCCCGAAATACCTTTAGCAGATGGATTGGCCGATTTTCTTCGCAAAAAAGATTTCAAAGTATTTGGTCCTGGTAAAGATGGAGCAAAACTGGAATATAGCAAATCCTGGGCAAAGGAATTTATGGAAGATGCAAATATTCCAACTGCAAAGTTTTGGAAAGTAAAATCTCTAGAAGAGGCAAAAGAAATTATCCATGCATCTACTATTCCACTAGTCGTCAAAGCGGATGGTTTGGCTTCAGGTAAAGGTGTTTTTATTCCCGATTCAAAAGATGAATGTTTTAGAGCAGCAGAAATAATCTTCAATGGGAAGTTTGGTAATTCTGGGAATGTGGTAGTTCTCGAAGAAAAAATTCAGGGGCCAGAAGTTTCAGTTTTTGCTCTATGTGATGGAGAGAAATTCATATTACTTCCAAGTGCACAAGATCATAAACGTCTCAATGAAAATGATAAAGGTCCAAATACAGGAGGGATGGGGGCTTATTCTCCAGCTCCATTATTAACAGAAGATTACCTTAATATAATTATCAAAGAGATAATTAAACCGACAATAGTTGAGCTTAATAAAAAAAATATTGATTATAAAGGCGTAATTTATTTTGGATTAATGATCACAAGGTCTGGGCCAAAAGTTATAGAATATAACTGTAGATTTGGTGACCCCGAATGCCAAACAATAATGCCTTTGATGGATCAAAATTTTGTATTTCTTTTAGAAAAATGCTCCATGGGTAATTTAACTGGAGACGAAGTGATTAATACAACCGATAAGGTTAGCGGTTGTGTAATAGCAACTTCAGGAGGTTACCCTAACCAATATAAAACTGGTTTTCCGATTAAAATAGGAAATATTGATTCAAATGATTTTCAAATATTCGACTCTGGCACTGCTCAAAGTAAAAACGGGGAATTATTAACTAATGGAGGACGAGTTTTAAGTATTGTCTGTCAAGATAAAGATTTTGATACGGTTTTCGAAAAAGCATATAAAAATTTAAAAGAAATATACTTTGATGGTATTTATTTTAGAAATGATATTGGTCATCAAGTGAGGAAAAACTTTCCAAAGGGTAATTAAACAATGATAAATACTAACAATCAAGAAAGTAGAGATTATAAAATCGTGGATAGTGAAGATATTAATAATAACTATTGGATTAATAGACTGTTTGCTTGGTGGAGTGGGTTTAGTTTAAGAACAAAATTATTAGCAATAGCTACTCTTGTTGTAAGTCTCTTAATGACAGGAATAACATTCTTTGCATTAAACAGTATTCAAAGAGATGCGGGAATGAATGACACTAGATACGCTCGAGATCTTGGATTATTGCTATCGGGAAATGTCACAGAATTAGTTGCTAATAATCAAAAAAAAGAAATTTCAAATGTAGCTGAAAAGTTTTGGAGATCAAGTCGAAATTTACGTTATATATTTTTTACCGATGCTGAAGATATAGTTCAACTTGGAATACCAATTAGTGCAACTCCTACAAGTTCAGATAGTCAGTTTCAGCTTACTAGAAGATTAAAACTACCATCAGAATTGAAGAAGAGGCCCCAATTTCCACTAGTAAGACAGCATGTTACGCCTCAAGGTCAGGTCACAGATGTATTTGTCCCAATGCTTTGGAAAGGGAAATATCTTGGAACTTTAGCTTTAGGAGTTACACCTAATAAAAAAGCCTTAGCCAGTGCAGCTTTAACAAGAGAAGTAACAATAGCAGTATTTATATCAATTTGGGTTTTAGTAATACTTGGAGCTGTATTCAATGCACTTACAATTACTAGACCTGTAAGAGAGTTGGTAAGAGGTGTTAGAGAAATTTCAAAAGGAAACTTTAAATCCAGAATTTCTTTACCTATGACAGGAGATCTAGGAGAACTTTTAAATGGATTTAATCGAATGGCCACTCAGTTAGAAAATTATGACGAGGCAAACATTAAAGAACTTAAAGCCGCTCAAATAAAGCAGCAATCACTAATAGCTACTATGGCTGATGGTGCAATATTACTAGATTCTCAGGGAAAGATTGTACTAACTAATCCAACCGCAAAAAGATTATTCCGATGGGAAGGAAGATTCTTAGAAGGAAAATATTTTTTAAATGAAATTCCAGAAATTTTATCTAATGACTTGCATACAAATGTAGAATCTCTCCTCAATAGAGAAAAAGAGAAGGATGATTTGAGGTTTAGCCTAGGAGAACCTGCTAGAACTCTAAGAATTGTCTTACAATCAGTATTAGATACCAACAAAGTTGAATTAAAAGGTATAGCAGTCACAATTCAAGATCTAACAAGAGAAGTAGAATTAAATGCTGCACAAAACAGATTCATTAGTAATGTTTCTCATGAACTAAGGACACCACTTTTTAACATTAAAAGCTACGTAGAGACTTTACATGATTTAAAAGATCAGCTCACTAATGAAGAACAACTTGAATTTCTCGGAATAGCAAATTCAGAGACTGATAGGCTTACAAGACTTGTAAATGATGTTTTAGATTTATCAAGACTTGAGTCTGGGAAAATAATTCAACTAGAGGAAATGGATATAAAACCAGCAATTGAACAGACTCTACGAAATTACAGACTTAACGCTACAGAAAAAAATGTTTCATTGGCGCACGATATAGAAGAAACTATTCCCTCAATTCTTGGAAATTTTGATCTACTTCTACAAGTTTTCGATAATTTATTGGGGAACGGATTGAAATTCAGTCCAAAAAACAGCAACCTTATGATAAGAGCTTATACATGGCCAGATTCTTGTCCTGCCTTCCCCCCCAGTAATAAAGATGATGGAGCTCCTCAATGTGAATTAGTTTCACCATTACCAAAAGTCAGAATTGAGATTGCTGATACAGGTTCAGGAATATCTCAAGCAGATCAAGAAAAAATATTTGACCGTTTTTATAGAGTGGAGAACGCTGTTCATACTGAGCAAGGAACAGGTTTAGGTTTATCTATAGTGCGAGGAATAATTGAAAAACATGGAGGGGAAATTCGTATGGCTAGCGAATTAGGAGTTGGAACAACCTTTTGGTTTGATTTAGCCTTATCACAATCTGATAAAGATGAACTATTGACTCAAACAATTAAAAATAAAGATAATTTTTCAAACTCTGAAATCAGCGAAATTATCTAAATACTATCAACACCTTTAAAAACATTTTGAACATTTTGATCAGGAATAACTCTATGGGGGGCGCCACTAAATATTTGTTCAAAATTAGAAAAAGAATCTTTTATTTCAGGACCCTTATTTGTAATAATAAATTCTCTAATTCGTTTATCATGCCATGAACCTCGCATTTTAAAGACATTTAAAGCTCTAGCCATCTCTCCCTTAATTTCAACATATTGGAGCAAAAGTATAGTATCAGTAATTGTTGAGATATGAGAATCAGTAATAGAATGACTTCCCATGAATTCCTCTGCAGTATTAGTAAAAAATCCTGCTATTTCCTCTTGTTTTGTATAACCTGTGACTGCAATTACAAATTGTCTAAATGCATTCAAACTCACGCCTCGTGCTAGTGCCGAGAGAGAATCTATAGCCATTCTCTTTGGTTTAAATTGATTAATTTGTGTTTTTATGATTTGTAAGTGGTCTTCCAATCCAGTTGATTCAGGATATGCACAAATAATCTTTAATAATCCATCACTTTCCATCTTTTCAAAGTCTATTCCCCAACTAGTGGCATTCCTAAGTAATTGAGCCCTAGATTCTTCATAGGCGAAAAGTATTGCTCTTTCGCTATTGTTATATGCATCTTCTACAAATTTTGAGACTAACATCGTCTTACCAGTTCCAGTAGCTCCTGTAGCGAGGATAATGGAATCTTGGAAGTAGCCTCCTCCGCACATATCATCGAGATCTTTAACTCCAGAACTAATTCTAATATTTGAAGATCTTTGCGTAAGTCTCATCGCTCCAAGGGCAAAAACACTTATCCCATCCATTCCCATTGTGAATGGATATTCACCTTTCATATGAACAGTACCTCTCAATTTGAGAACTTCTAAAGTTCTTCTTCTTTTCTCAGACTCCAAAACATTTCTTAATAAGACAACATTATCAGAAACAAATTCTTCTACTCCATATCTAGCAATAGGTCCGTAATCATCGACCCTTTCTGTAGTCATAACTGTTGTAACACCTATTTCCTTCAATCTCGCTATTAGCCGGAATATTTCTCGTCTAACAACATAAATAGCATCATATTGTTGAAAAACGGCAGTTATTGAATCTATTGCAACTCTTTTAGCTTTATATTTCCTTATTGCGTAACTAATTCTCTCAATAAGACCAGATAAGTCAAAGTTCCCAGCAACATCTTGACCGTCAGGATCAGGAGAAGCATCTAATATAAATAGCTTATTTTGATCAATTAATTCTTGTAAATCCCATCCGAAGCTAGCAGCATTTCTAATTATGTCCAAAGGCGACTCCTCAAAAGTAACGAAGATTCCAGGCTCATCAAAATTGCAAATGCCATGATGTAGATATTGAAGAGAAAAAACAGTTTTACCAGTCCCTGATGTACCACTAATTAACGTACTTCGAGATACAGGCAACCCACCTCTACAAACATCATCAAAGCCCTCTATGCCAGTAGGTAATTTTTGTACTTGCATTTTATTTGATTTACCAAATTTCTTATCTTTCATAATTTTGTGCTAGAGAAACCTAAATAAAAAATAAACATGTAATTTATCTTGAGTTAATAAAGTTTTCTATATGTTATTTATCTCCACTATATTCAGTTTCAGTTAATTCATCAAAAAGTAGATCTAAACCGATTAAAACTTTTTCTCTATCAGACAAGTCACCAATTATTTTTCTAACTGGTGGGGGTAAAATTTTAGCTAAAGTTGGGGTAGCCAAAATCTTGTCTTCCTCTGCAAGTTGTGGTTGTTTCAATACATCGATAACCTTCAAAGCATAAACTCCTTTAAATTCATTTTCTAAAATTTCCCTTAAAGTATTTAAAGCTCTCATAGAGTTAGGAGTATTTCCAGCGACATAGAGTTTTAAAATATATGTTTTTCTTGCGGCCATTTTATGGTTCCTCGAATGAATATGTAAGATTTTAAAAAACCCTTGACTTATTACACTACAAGATAAGAAAATAAACAAACAATAGTGATTGCTTATTTGGCTTAATCAAATTTTAAATTTGAGCCTTATAGCGTCTTTAATATATGACAAATTCTAAAAACTCCTCCAACAATTCTTCTGAAAATGATGAATTGTACGCAATAGCAGAAACTTCAGGCCAACAATTTTGGTTCGAAGTTAATAGATACTACGACATAGACAGGTTAAATGCTAAAGAAAAAGATAAAATAACATTAGAAAAAGTTTTACTTTTAAAGGATAAAAATTCAATCACAATTGGGAAACCTTACGTAAAGGATGCAAAAATTGAATTAGAAGTTGTTTCGCATAAAAGAGATAAAAAAATTCTTGTCTACAAAATGCGTCCCAAAAAAAAGACAAGAAGAAAGATGGGCCATAGACAAGAACTCACAAGAGTTATGGTAAAATCTATATCAATAGGTAAAAGTGCTCCTAAGTCTTCTTCAAAAAAAGAAACTGTTAAAAAGGAAACTAAACCAAAATCTGAAAAATCTACAAATTAAACATTTCTAATGGCACATAAAAAGGGTACAGGTTCTACAAGAAACGGTAGAGATTCAAATTCCAAAAGACTGGGGGTAAAAGCATACGGTGGAGAGAAAGTAACTGCAGGTTCAATTTTAATTCGCCAAAGAGGAACATCCTTTTTGCCAGGAATCAATGTTGGCAAAGGAAAAGATGACACTCTTTTTGCACTCAAAGAAGGAACTGTGAGTTTTGAAAGCATTAAAAGAAATTTGAGAAATAGAAAAAGAGTTAATGTAGTTATTTAATTTTCTTATAAGCTCTTGTAGTTATAAGAATAGGGTGAAAAACTTCTAAAAACGTTGATTGAAGTGTATTAAAAAACTTTTCAACAATTTGAACATCGTCAATGTGGAAAGGATATTCATTTTTTTCTCCTTTATAGAAATACCAATTAAATAAAGCAATAGAATTAGAATCCATAAAATCATTAAAAATCTCAATTTGAGAAGCTGGATCAGCAAGATGTTCCAAAACATCGAGGCAAATTATCGTATCGAATTTTGTTATTTGTGTATCTTTAATTGTCTTGCAAAAAGTAAGTTTTTTTTCGACTCCTAATTTCTTAGCCCTATATTCAACAAAGTTTCTATTTGTTTTATTAATATCTACAAAAAAAACATGCTCAACTTTTGAAGACATCGCATTAGCTAAGGCATGTGTGCCAATCCCTCCTCCAAAATCTAAAACTAAATCTCTAGAAAATCTTTGCTGAAGTTTTAAAGTATCAGCGATATAATCCTTGCTTGTAATATGCCACGCAGCTAAATCAGCTACATGCCGATCTCCAACAATCTCAGTATAAAAATCTGAAACATCTCCTAACGCATCTCCAGGATGTGAATTTGCCAAATTCATCTTTGCATTTGAAAGAAATTCATCTAAATCGCATTCTTTAATAGATAAATATTCGATTAAATGTGATTTCAAATTGAAAGCATTATTTAAAAACTCCTTTAATATAAAATTATTCTTTTTCAATTTCTTACTTCAAATCTCTAATACAAAAATCATAGGATGTTGGTAAATCTTTCTCAAAATATTCTTAATATTAAAAATGGAAACTAAGGATGGATTCTTAATAATCAATAAAGAAAAAGGTTGTACATCTCATGATTGCGTTAAACAAATACGCAACTTATTAAATACAAAAAAAGTTGGCCATGCAGGAACTCTTGATCCAGAAGTTACAGGAATATTACCAATTGCCATAGGCAGTGCAACAAGATTTATTCAATATCTTCCCCAGGGGAAAACTTATATTGGACAAATTAAATTAGGTATTAGAACAAGTACTGATGATATTCATGGCAAAATAATAAACCGAAAAGATTGGCCTAAAATCAGTAATAAGAAATTAGATCAATATTTAAATAAATTCAGAGGAATAATTAAACAAGTTCCGCCAAAAGTATCTAGTGTACATGTCAATGGAGAGAGAGCATATAAAAAATCTTTTAAAAATGAAAATTTTGAATTAGAACCAAGAAAAGTAACAATAGACGAACTCCTTTTAATAAAATGGGACCAAATAAATGGAATCATAGAAATAAAAATCAAATGTTCCGCTGGTACATATATAAGATCAATTGCAAGAGATGTAGGTGAAATTCTTAATTCCGAAGGTTGTCTTCTACAACTAAAAAGAGTTTCAGCTTGCGGCTTTGATGAACAAAACTCTATTAAAATATCTGACATTGAAAAAGATAAAGGCAAAAAAAACGCAACAAATTATATTATTCCGACACTCTCTGCTCTCAATCACATTTCAACATTAGTCTTAAATAAAGAAGAAGAAATAAATTTTTGGCGAACTGGAAGAGCTATTAAAGTTAATACAAGTTACTTAAATAAAAGCAAATTTTTTGATTATAAGAGACCCATAAAGGTAGTGGACAAAAGAAAAGCTCTTCTTGGTATAGGCTTTTTTAATAAAGAACAAACTGATATAAATCCAAAATTGGTCCTTAATGCAAAATAATTTTTTATAAAAAATATTTTTTAAACGGTTTTATTTCAACTCCCTTATAAAAATGTTTTAGGATGGCATTTGCTTTTAGTCCCTTATTTGCCATATATTTAGCACCCCATTGACTCATCCCCACACCGTGACCAGATCCATATCCCGAAACTACTAAAATTTTGTCTGAAGATGATGAATTAAGATTATTTCTTGGAACTAATAATCTTTGACCTATATTTATTAATGATGAATTTTTAATATTATTTAAGGCAACTATTGCTTCAACACTTACATCATATTGATCAGCTATAAGTATCAAGGTATCTCCAACTCGAACTATATGGGTAAGAGGTTCATTTTCTGATGAATTTGTTGAAAATAATTTAAGGCTTTCATCACTAGATTTATTTTCATTATCTTCGATAAATTTAAATCTTACTAAAGTGCTTTTAAGGTTCATTTTTTTTCGAATATCAACTCCTGAAATTTGATCAGTTCCAAATTCACCATGAATTCTTACATTTTTTACTCGACCCGTACTTGTTACATTTAAAATTTCAATTTTGTTAATTCCTCCAATGTTTGGGAATAGATTTTGCAATTGAGACTTTGAGAATTTCTTATTCCATCGAAGTTTTGGATTATTTTTATCAAAGTCTTTAACACTTGATAAATATGGATATTTATTTTTCCATACATCTTGGCTATTTTCTGTCATGCCAGCCGAACTACTATGAAATAAAGAATTAATTAATTTGTTTTTATATGTCAAAACTAATGATCTTGTACTATTTACTGCTCTTTTAGTTCTATGCGTCCCGGCCTCTAGTCCAATGTAGACTTGATTCTTATTTGTCGAATCAATATCGTAAAGAGAATTTCCTTTTTGCTTCAAGGCATAAGTTCTTGATGCAATAGCTTGAGCTTTTAATGCTTCTAGAGGCCATTTAGCGGGCATTTCTGAACCAACAACACTACCAAGATACTTCTCAATCCCAAGAACATTAACAACCAATATGTCATTTTCACGTATGAATAGATTCAATTTACCTGCATATCTTTTCTGACCAACCCAAATACCTCTTCTATCTGAAGACTTCAATACAAGTTTTTCCTCATTTTTCAAGTAATAGATTTTCTGTTTATTCTTATCAAAATTTAAAGTATTTCCGTTATTTTGTTTTTTTAAAGTTAAACCTTTAATTTTTTTATTCGTAAATCTTTGACCTTTGATCGTTAATGGAATAGATCTATCAGATCTAATTCTTATTTCTTTGTCTTTTAAAATTAAAACATTTATGATAGGTTCCGTTGAAGCCAATACAGTTCTGGGCTGGGGAAAACAAAAAATTATTATGCTTAGTAAAAAAAAGTTATAAGTGGTTTTTATGTTCTTTAAAATCACTTTGTTTGAAAAACAAATTTTGAAATTGCCTAAGTTTGTCTAAAAGTCTAGATTTAATCCAGATAAAAAACACAAATATTATTATAAGTGAACATCACCTTTCTAGGAACAAGTTCAGGAGTTCCAACCTTAACGAGGAATGTCTCTTCATTAGCTCTTAAATTATCACAATCTTCTGAAGTTTGGCTTTTTGATTGTGGAGAGGGAACACAACATCAAATTATGAAGAGCCATATTAAATCTTCGCAAATCAAGAAGATATTTATTACCCATATGCATGGAGATCATGTTTATGGTTTACCTGGCCTTTTGGCTACCTTAGGTTTATCAGGAAATAGTAATGGTATCGAAATTTATGGCCCTTCAGAATTACGTGGTTTTATCAAATCTGCACTCAATACTAGTTATTGTAAATTGGCATTTCCATTGCATTTCGTAGAGATTGAAAATTTTGCATCACAAAATAAAACTTTATTTGAAGACAACAAAATAAAAGTAAATTGTGCCTGCCTTAAACATAGAATTCCAGCTTATGGTTATAGAGTGAGCGAAAAAGACAAGCCAGGTATATTTGATGTCAAAAAAGCAGAAGCCATGAACATAGCTCCTGGACCAATTTATTCTGAATTGCAACAAGGTAAAAAAGTCGTATTAGCAGATGGAAGGTCATTTGACGGGAAAGAATTCTGCGGACCTCCAAGAAAAGGTGAAAGCTTTGTGTATTGCACAGATACAGTCTTTAGTGAATCAGCTGTGTCACTTTCAAAAAATGCCGATTTACTTGTACATGAATCAACATTTTCTCAGGAGGATGAGAGCATGGCTTATGAAAAATTACATTCCACAACAATCATGGCTGCAAAAACAGCATTATTATCTAATACAAAAAAATTAATTATTACTCATTTTAGTCCAAGATACACTAATAAAAATTCAATTACGCCAAGCGATTTACTTAAAGAGGCTCAAAAAGTTTTTCCAAATACTCAGCTTGCAAAAGATTTTCTAACTGCAGAAATAAAATAAACTGCAACAGTTCGTTAGAAGAAGGGTCGTAAATGACCAACCCATGGAATAATAGTCATAGGTTTTCTATATTGATATTGATCGAAATGGTTTCTATGTTTTCATCACTACATAAGTCTTTAAAAAGGCTATTTATTTTTCTTCCGTTAATTATTGGTTTACTTATTAGTCCAATCTCTGCAAACGCACTCTATCCAAGTGATCCTTCATCAGTTGATGTACTAAAAGATGATCTTCATGGTGCCGACCTTCATAATAATGAATATGTTAAATATGATTTATCTAATCAAGATTTAGGAGAAGCTAATCTTCAAGGCGCATATATGAGTGTAACAACTGCAAAAAACTCTAGTTTTAAAGGAGCCAATATGACGGATCTAATTGCATATGCAACACGCTTTGATAATGCTGATTTTACAGATGCAAATCTTAGTAATGGTGAGCTATTGAAAAGTGTTTTTGATGGAGCAATTATTGATGGAGCAGACTTTACTGATGCAAATCTTGATCTTTCTCAGAGAAAATCATTATGTGAAAGAGCTAGTGGAACTAATTCACAAACTGGAGTTAATACAATTGATAGTCTTGAATGCACCGGTTTAAAAGGTTACATGCCTCCTAAGCCAAAATCATAAGATTTAAACCCAACTAACTTCAGAAGGGAAGATATTACCAGGTTCTTTTGAGCCTGGTTTTTTGCTGTACCACCATTCTTGTATGTCAGAAGAAAATTTCTTTGAAAAGAGAGTTATAACTGTCTCAACAGGTTTTGATCCAGGCTCCAAAATCTGTACTGAGTAAGATGGACATTTTCTTGAAGCCATATCAGCAACGAACCTAGAACCTATTCTTCTCCAACTAGGCTCCTTACTTCTCCAAGCAAGCCTTGAACAGGGCCATGGTAACTCTTCCCTATCATAAAGTCTGCAGCATGGTCCGATTACCTTATAACTGTACTGACCTCCATAACTTGATTGAACACTGCCAGTTTTGAAAAATTCAAATTTATTCATTTACAAAAAAAGCCACCTTCATAGAGGGTGGCAGAGAAATAGTAAATAATCAACTTAGAAAAGTTAATTTTTTATAATTAGTACAATTCTTCCTCAGCATGAGTTGTAATTGTTACGTCAGATGTTGGATAAGCAACACATGTAAGAACAAAACCAGCTTCTAATTGGTCATCATCCAAGAAACTTTGATCTGATTGATCAACACTACCTGAAGTAACTTTTCCAGCACATGTAGAACATGCTCCTGCTCTACAAGAATAAGGAAGATCGATACCTTGTTCTTCAGCCGCGTCAAGGATGTACTGGTCATCAGGTACTTCAATAGTTGAATTGAGACCTTCACCTTCGCTGATGAGTGTAACTTTGTAAGAAGCCATTTAAATAAAAAATTGTTGGTAGTTAATACCTATCAATTACATTTTTAACATCGATTAGGTCGATATGTGAGATTTTGACGTAAAAAATGACACAATAAAATGTATGAAAGAGTATCTATAAGAAAAACTTATAGTTTAGTTGGATCGCTGGTTTTTTGCGCAGAAATACATACCCAATCTTTTCTAGTTGATACATCCAATAATTTCAAGTCATTCTGAATTAATATTTTTATAATTTCATCCTTTTGTGAATTCAGAATTCCACTTAAAATGACTTCCCCATTGTTTTTCAAGCACTTATAAATATTTGGAATCATTCCTTTTATTACTTCAGCAAGAATATTGCATAAAACAAAATCAAATTGTTTAAGTTGATTTTTTAAAATTACCTCATTAAAAGATCCCAAATATGTATTTAAGTTGTTTAAATTACCGAAATTTAGTTGGAAATTTGATTTAGTTGAATTTATAGCTAAATAATCATTATCCACTGCAAAAACCTCTTTAGCGCCAAGCAATCTTGCGGCGATACTCAAAATCCCGCTACCACTGCCAATATCTAATATCTTTTTATCAGAAAATAAAATATTATCCATTTTTTCCAAGCAAAGATAAGTCGAAGGGTGACTTCCTGTACCAAAGGCTGCTCCAGGATCAATTTGTATGATTTTTTTATCTTTAAATTTTTCATCTAGATTTATCCAATAAGGCAATATTAAAAAATGATTTCCCACTAATTCAGGCGCCCAATATTTCTTCCAGCTTGTCAACCAATCCTCCTCTTTGATAGTACTCCAATCAAAAAATTTATCCTTAGAATCATCAATATTAATAAGTTTGCTAATTATTTCTTCAAAATTGTTTCTAGAACTCTCGTCCCATTCATTAATTGGGAGCCATATATTAACCTCTTTTTTATTTTCATTTTTAATTAAATACTCAAATGAAAAACTAAATATTCCAAGATCATTTAACTTCCAAATAATAATATCCTCTGAATCACTTTCTATCTGAAAAGTTAGTTTATACCAATCTTTAACTTCCACTAATAGAGCAAACCTCTTTATAAAGTAACTGGATTAGCGCTGGTAATTCCCTCTACTTCAGTAATGGTATCAAGCAACTTATTAGGAATTGGATCATCAATACTTAGAACCATAACAGCTTCTCCTCTAACAATTTTGCGGCCAACTTGCATTGAGGCA
Source organism: Prochlorococcus marinus XMU1404 (assembly GCF_017696175.1). NCBI lineage: Bacteria > Bacillati > Cyanobacteriota > Cyanophyceae > Synechococcales > Prochlorococcaceae > Prochlorococcus > Prochlorococcus marinus. The sequence continues at coordinate 254,081 of NZ_JAAORE010000003.1, forward strand.
ATATTTACATTGTTGCTACCCAATAAAGAACCAAGCTTACCAATGATACCAGGCATATCTCTGTGCCTAGTAACCAACATGTATCTACTTGGCGATACATTAACAGGATATTGATCAATACTAATAATTCTTAATTCCCCATCAGCAAAAATGCTTCCTGCTACGCTATGGTCGCCATTATCTCCATAAGTGGTTAATTGAAGTGATCCACTTGCGAATTCAGGTCTTGCCTCATCTTTACTTTCGACAACTATAATACCCCTCGAATCTGCTTCTAAAGAGGCATTCACATAATTTATCCTATCTCCCAAAGCTTTACTTAGAAGGCCTTTTAGACTGGCTATTATTAATGGTTGGGAAGGATGTTGAACAAATTCGCCTTGAAGCTTTACCTCTAGTTTTTGGATCTGTCCACCTGAAAGCTGGCTTACAAGCAGACCCATTGTTTCAGCTAACTGCAAATGAGGTTTTAGACTGTCCATAATATCAGGGCTCAAGCCTGGTATATTTACTGCGGTTCTAGCAGATAAGCCAAGCAAGACATCTCTGATTTGCTCTGCAACATCAACAGCTACATTTTCTTGTGCTTCCCGAGTAGATGCTCCTAGGTGAGGGGTAAGAATAAGATTCTTTTCAACCTTCAAAAGTGGTGAATTAGATTCCAAAGGTTCTTTAGAAAAGACATCTATTGCAGCTCCTGCAATCAATGATTTATTTAAAGCTTCTGCTAATGCTTCTTCGTCAATTAATCCCCCTCGAGCACAATTTATTAATTTTGCGCTACTTTTCATACTCTTAAGTACCTCCATATTTACCAAATTCTCTGTCTCTGGTGTGCGAGGCAAATGCAAAGTTACATAATCTGATTGTTTGAATAAATCCTCTAGTTCAGTTAGTTTAACTTTTATTTGTTGAGCTCTTTCAGTTGAAACAAAGGGATCATATCCGTAAACTTCCATTCCCAATGCATTAGCAACTTTCGCTACATGAGCACCAATTTTCCCTAAACCAACTACACCTAGTTTTTTATTATAAAGCTCATTCCCGACAAATTTCTTTCTTTCCCATTTACCTAAGAAAGTACTAATATTGGCAACTGGAATATGCCTAGATAAGGCCAACATCATAGCTATAGTATGTTCAGCGGCTGCTATCGTATTACCTCCTGGAGAGTTAACAACAAGAACTCCTTTTTGCGTAGCAGCCTTAACATCTACATTGTCGACTCCAACTCCAGCTCTTCCAATAATTCTAAGTTTACTTGAAGAGTTAATAATTTCTTCAGTCACTTGAGTACCAGAGCGAATCATTAAAGCATCATAATCATTAATGATGGAAGCTAGCTCAGAGTTTGAGATTCCTATCTTCTGATCAACCTGAGCAACTTGTGAAAGAATATCGATTCCTGTTTGATCAATTGGATCTGTAATGAGAACTTTTGTCATTTAAGATTGGTTCTTTAATCTTTTACTTTAACTTAATCTATAGTGTATGTATCTTATTTTATTAATTTGAATAACACACAAAAATTTGAGGATTGAAATTTGACTAAAAGTATTGTGATATTTGAAGACATTAATAAATGTATCCAGCTATTTGAAGTTTTCAAAGAAAAATCAGTAATGCTCTCTGAAGCTATTTTGATCCCACCAATAACTGAAAAAATAACATCAGAAGAAACCGAATTGTTAAATGCGAAAGCAAATATCTTATTCAAATCTCAAAATTTTGAAGATATAAGAATTTTAAATCCTAAACTTGATAGAAAGATTAGACAAAAAGATATGAGTAGATGGCTAATGCCATTTGGTTTTGTAGCTGGAATAGCTTTTTCTAATATGACAAATTTATCTACCTTCAGCTTTCTTGGTTTAAATAACATCGGGGAATCATTAATTGGAGGTCTTTTAGGAATGAGTTCTGGATATTTAGGAAGCATTGTTTCTTCTGCAAGTATCAACATCAATAGAAATAAAGAGTTGAGATCAATTATTAATTTTAATAAAGAGGGTAAATGGCTTGTTCTACTTGAAAATCAAATTGGGACTGAATTACCTTGGGCTTTGATAAAACAAACAGAAGCAAAAGATATAATTTTTTTAGAAGGCTAAATGATTGATTTAAAGGGAATCTTAATAAATTCAAACTACAAAAAAGAAACTGAGGAATTAATAAATATTGCTAACTTAGCTTACAAACACTGGGAAACTTATTGGACTGGATTTCATTCAACTTATGTTTGTGAAGAGATTTTAAAAGATTTTGAAAATTTAAATGATTTCAAATTTTTTATTTATGGAGGATTCTCCTCTTCTCAAAGATCCAGAATAGCTTGCTTTAGAGGAGATAATATTCCTGAAGAGGATATGCTAAAAAGTAATTTTCCTGCTCAAGGGATAAAAATTAATGGCAATTTTTTATTTGATAATGCTAAACAAGACGACTTTAGATCCCTCTTAATTGAAAATGGGGTAAATAAAGTAAAAGTAGGAGATATATGGACAATAGGCGATAGGGGGGCACAAGGGATAATTGATAATTTAGATATTGAGCATCTAGATGAAAAGATTTTTTATTTGCGAGACGTAAAAGTAAAAATTAATCTAGTTGGTATAGATGAATTACAAATACCTTCTGGAAGAACAAAAAAACTTGTTAATACAGTAGAAGCTTCAACAAGATTAGACGCTATAGCTTCAGCAGGTTTTAGGATATCACGAACCAAAATCATTGAAAGGATAGAAAATGGAATGCTCAGATTAAATGGGAGCAAAGTTAATAAGCCAACTATTAATCTAAAAATTGGCGACAAACTAGAACTTGAAAATAAAGGATTTATCGAAATTCTAAATTTAGAAATAACCAAAAGAGAACGATGGAAAGTTAAATTACTTAGAAAATGAAACGCAACCTGCTATTTTCTTATAAGGGGGATTAAAAATTCTTCAGTTTGGGCGATTAGCTCAGTGGTAGAGCACTACCTCGACACGGTAGTGGCCACTGGTTCGAATCCAGTATCGCCCATTAAAACTTTTGGCAACCTAGGTTATATCCACAGAAAATAATTTCATTTTTTAGATTATTAAAAAAATGAAACTTAATCAAATAATTAATCTACATAAAGGAATCACTGCATTTGTAGTGATAGGTCTTATGATTTTTTTTGATAATTTTAAGATCGCTCCCTACGTTTATTTAGCTCTGCATGGTACTTATGGATTACTTTGGCTTCTAAAAGAAAAGATATTCCCAGATCCTTATTTTAAAGAAAAAATCAATTTTTTAACTTCAGTTACTGGTTTTATTTTCCTTGGAAGTTACTGGGTAGCTCCCTACATTCTTATCTCAACTCAGAAATCTGTTCCAAATATCGTAATAGCTGCATCTATATCTATAAATATAATTGGTGTGTTTCTACACTTTGCTAGTGATGCCCAAAAATATTTTTCTCTTAAATTAAAAAAAGATCTAATTAAAGAAGGATTTTTTAAAAATATAAGGAATACAAATTATTTAGGAGAAATACTAATTTATCTATCATTCGCCATACTTTCAATGAGTTTCATACCATTTGTAATTCTTGCAATATTTTTCTCTATAGTTTTTCTACCAAGAATGATAAAAAAAGACAAATCGCTCTCAAAATATGATTCATTCGAAGAATACAAAAAGAAAAGTGGTCTTATATTGCCTAAATTAAATGCCTGATAACAACTTACCCAGTTGGAGGCAAGATTTAAAATCTTCTAGAAAAAAAGAGGGCAAATCACCCTCTTATAGATGGATACAGCTTGCAACAGTCAGCGAAAAAAATGAGCCAAGATTAAGAACAGTTGTTTTCAGAGGATGGAATAAAGACAGTTCAATGATTATTTTTACAGATAGAAGAAGTGAAAAAATTGGGCATTTAAAATATAATCCGAATGCAGAAATATTATGGTTCTTTTTGAAAACCAAATCACAATATAGATTCAAAGGAAAAATACGTGAATTGAGTGATAACAAAAATTATTGGGATTTATTATCAGAAAAATCAAAATCTTCTTGGTTTTGGGGATCTCCTGGAGAGAAAATAAACTCAAAAGACCGACCTGCTTATGAAATATTATCCAATCTACCCAAGTCAGAAAATTTTGTAGTTCTAAATTTTGAAATCGATTCAGTAGATCTTCTTAAATTAGAACAGCCTGTTCATAAACGATATCTTTGGGAAAAGATTAAGAAATGGGAAAAAGTTGAAATTAATCCTTAAATATTTCTAAATTGTATATTTAGGTTGAAAAACATATAGTGATCAGTCAGTTTTAAAAAAGAAGTATTATTCATATGAATTTCTCAGAAATTCCAGAAAACCCTTTTATTTTTTTATCTTGGGTGACTGCTATAGGGCTGTTTATAAGTCTGTCTGAAGCAACGATTAAGATAAAAATTGAGAAGAGAAACAGTTATCGCAAAAGGTTAGAGCTAATCGATAGCCTTTATCCTAAAAAGTTAGCTTGAAGTATCTGAGAGTATGTTGGCTTGCAGAAATTGAAATAAACCACCTTTGCTTGTTTCCTTAACTTCAACTTCCTTAAAATATTTTGATTTTGTTGAAGGTATAATTTCCTCTTCATCTTCTGATTTCAAAATTCTGATGATGACTTCGTCCAAAGAGAAATTGCCAGGTCCCGTTAATGCAATTGAGGTTGCTGAAGCGAAATACAAAAGTAAAAGCTCTAGTAAGAAAATATTAAAACCTGAAGTAACAAGTGCATGATAAATCGCGACAGAAATTGTTCCAACAATTGCCAAAGCTCCGAATCTTGTAGCTAAGCCGATAATTAGTAACCAACTACCACCTATTTCTGAAAATGCAGCTATGTATGATAAGAATATTGGGAATGGAAGATGTAAAGGTCTGACAAAAGCATCAGCGAAATTTTCTATATTTGCTAATTTCTCATAACCGTGATGAATAAGAACAGTCCCTGTTATAACCCTAAGAATTAATAAAGCAGTATCTTTGCTAAACGACTTGGTAAGAATTGTTGAAAGCACTATAAAAAAATTATCCTTAAGTAAAAATAACTAGTCACAGTATCCATCGTGGATTAAACAGCAAAAGTCGCACCTAATTAAGTATTTATACTTAGTGCTCTAATGAATTCTTTTTCTGATTAGGAATTCAACTAAGTTAAAAATTATTTTTTGAATAATTTTCTAATATTCTTTGATTAATTTTCGGAATATTTTCTTTAAATTTGAAAAACCCTTTTTTTGCAAATTTCCAAGCAAATAAATCTTCATCCCTCACAAGATTAAAAATTTTTTTATGGTGTAAATTTTTAAACTGAATTATGAAATCATAATTTTCTCCTACTCCAGGATAAATAATGTCTATTTCGTTAGTATTTTTAAAAGTAACTTCCAGTGAATTTGGATCAATCTGTTCAACATTATCAAATTTCTCTACAAATTCAGAGACCAAATCTTGTTTAAATTTGAAAACAGATTCAGACAATTTAATTTGTCTTTGTTCATTTTTTAAAAGGATAATAAATACCTTTTTATAGCTTGGAAGTAAATTTTTAAGGGTTGCAAGGTTCAGATCATTTTCAAACATAATCAGATTATCTGATTTAGGATCCATATTATTTTTATAAATCCCATCTTCTAATGGTATTTGATTCGATTCATCAAGAAAAATTTGTTTATTAATTATTTTTTCTGAATTAAATCTATTATTTGAAAATTTTCTGAGGTTTGATGATGAAAAAAGATATTGCTTTCCCTTCGTTTGCAATCCTCCGACCCATCTCCAGCTTAGGAGATTAGATGCAGCATCACCATCAAAAAGATACTTAAAGAAAAATTTTGCTCCCAATTGCCATGGGAGGCCTAAATTAAATATCCATGTACTCGCAAACCACATTCTTGTATGGTTATGCAAATAGTTGTACTGCTTTAATTCATGGACCCATGAATTAAAAAAATCTATTTCTGTATTGCCATTAATTGCACTTTCATATAGCTCATAATCAAAATTAAGATTGTTTTCTGAAAAAAAACTTCGCCAAACTTTAGGTCTATTTTCCATCCACCCTTTCCAATAAACTCTCCAAAATATTTCTTCAATAAATTTAGTTGAATTTTTGATTTTGTATTTACTTTTCATATCATGAATCAGATCATATTCCGATAATATTCTGTGAGTAATGAAAGGTGATAATTTTGAAACTGAACTTTCGTTATTTGGCCCAAAATCAAAATTTCTTAATTTTGCATAATCATTAATTTTATATTTCGCAAAATCGTCCCAGATATTTTGAGCTTTAAATAAAAATGACATTTTCTGATAACTTTAAAAAATATTTTTTTGTTTTGATAGAAATTAAAAAAATTAGCTGCAAATTAACCCCTTTAAGTTTTCTATTTCACTTTTTAAGTAAAAATGTTTGATTGAAGTATTTAATTTAAACCCCTAATACGTACATTTTATACTCTTAATTCGCTCTCCGCGTAGGAGGATATTTAGTTGTTAATTACTTTTGTAATCTTGTTTTAATTTTTTAAATCTTTATTTAAATGATTTTTTCTAAAAGATTTTAAAATATTTATCAAAATTATTATGAATGGTTTATTAGTTAGAGATGTTAAGTATCTAGATGAACAATACAGAATAGGTGAAGGCATAATTTCGGATGATGCATTTAAGCAACTTGAGAAGCTCTTTATTACTTTTGATCCAGAGCCTGACTACTTTAATCAAAAAAATAATAAACTTTTGCCAAAATTAGCTAAAGACAACTATAAAGAATTTTTGGGGAGTTTATTAACAAAAACAAGATTAAGCATTCAACCAAAAATTGATGGCTGTGCTATTGCAATTAGATATATAAATGGCAATTTTAAAAAAGCTATTACAAAAAAAGGATTTGATGTCTCAAGCAAAATTAAACAAATTAAAAATGTCCCCGATTGTATTCCTATCAAACGAGATTTTCAAATTAGAGGTGAACTATACGCTAAAAACCAAGTTGCCGGAATTTCCCAAAGAATTACAAGAAAATACCTCAATGATAAGAAAGGGATTGGAGAAAGTCTCAGCTTTTGCTGTTTCCAAATACTTAATGGAAGACTTAATCAATATGAAACCCTTAACTATCTTAAAAAATGTGGCTTCAGCACCCCTGACAGTTACTTCACAAATAATACAAGCGAAATCCAAATATATAAAAAAAATTGGTTAGAGGGAAAAATATTTACGAAATATCCAACTAATGGGATAGTTATTAAAATAAATAGTAGGAAATTACAGTTACTGAGAGAGAAAAGTTTATCTCGAAATAATGAATGGCAATATGCAATTGAAAAATAATATTAAATAGTACCTTCAAAAAGAGCTCACGATACTGACTTCCAGTATTTACAGTAGAGAAGTAATTATTTTTTGGTTAAATTCCAAAACATTTTGCAGGATCAATAAATGACTGCCACTATTTCAAGACCTAAAATCTCTAACTGGGAAACATCTAATATTCCAAACCTGAACGGCAAAACAGCTCTAATTACTGGCGCAAATAGTGGTCTTGGATACTACACCGCAAAAGCCTTAGCCGAAAAAAATGCTCATGTTGTTATAGCTTGTAGATCGCTTGAAAAAGCGAATAAAACTATCAAAAAACTCAAAGGTCTTAATCCTGAAGGAAAATTTACACCTCTAGAATTAGATTTGTCAGATTTAAAAAATGTTGTTGAAGTTCAGTCCAAAATTTTTGATGATTTTGAAAATTTGGATTTACTAATTAATAATGCAGGCATTATGCATCCGCCTAAAACACTTAGTGCCCAAGGATATGAAATACAATTTGCAGTTAATCATCTAGCTCACATGCTTTTGACCCTAAAGCTACTTCCAATTATTGAAAAAAAAGATGAATCGAGAATAGTGACGGTTACTTCTGGAGCACAATTTTTTGGCAAAGTTGGTTGGAAAAATCTGAAAGCCGAGAACTACTACAACAAATGGGAATCTTACTCAAATAGCAAATTAGCAAATGTAATGTTTGCTTTGGAACTAAATGAGATCCTAAAACACAAAAATATACTCTCTTTAGCTGCTCACCCAGGAATTGCAAAAACAAATCTCTTTACTGCTCAAAAACCTAAACCTAGTCCAATAGAAACATTCTCCTTGGAATTATTTAGCCCTATTTTTCAATCGGCTGAGATGGGTTCTTTACCTCAACTTTTTGCAGCTACTTCACCAGATGCAAGAGGCGGTGATCATTATGGTCCTAAATTTAATTTCAGAGGTCATCCAAAACTATCCCCTACTTCTCCTTTCGCTATTAATAAACAAGAAAGAAAAAATTTATGGGGGAAAAGCCTTGAAATACTAAGTAACTTCTTATAGATTTTTCATTTTTACTAACTTTAGAAAATACTTCAAGATATGTAATTCACTCTCTGAGAGTTTCATAAATTCTGTTAAGGCATCATAATTTTTTTCATCAATTTTTTTTGACAATTGAATAAAGCTATCATGGTTTTCATTAACAAAGCGCTCAGCAATCTGAGACGGAGTTAAACCCTGTTCAATTAATTCACCTGGAGCATTTTTCTCCCACTTTTCATAAAACCAAGAGAACCAATATTTTGCAGTATTATCATCCATTAATTAAATTTTCTTTGATGAATTCTATAAATACCGAAGAAATATCTCATGATTGAATTAACCATTAAACACAATTAATATAAATGCAATTATTAATTTAATGATAGATAATAATCATTCAAGTAAAAGAAAAAATATTAATCTTGTAATTGGATTAGGTAAATCTGGATTTTGGGCTGCCAAGTATTTGAGAAGTATGAATAAGAGAGTAATTGTTTGGGAACATAAAGATGGGATAGAATTCTTAGAAAGAAAAACAGAATTGGAGGCGCTTAATATACTAGTTTCTCTGAATAAAGAATTTGTATTTGAAAAAATTCAACCTTTTGTGAAAGAGATTGAATCTGTTGTTGTAAGTCCATCAATACCTTATGACCATACAACTATTATTGAATTAAAAAAAAAGGGAATTAACGTAATTGGAGAAATTAATGTTGCATGGGAAATTTTAAAAGACACAAATTGGATAGGTATTACTGGCACTAATGGCAAAACTACTGTTACACATTTACTAAGCCATATACTCTGCGATACTGGATTATATGCTCCTTTTGCTGGAAATATTGGCACACCTTTATGTAAATATGCTTACTCCAAAAATCACGAAAAAATTGATTGGGTTGTAGCTGAATTAAGCAGTTATCAAATAGAAATATCTCCAGAAGTAAAACCTAATATTGGAATTTGGACAACCTTCACAGAAGACCATCTTGAAAGACATAAAACACTTGACAACTATTTCAACATAAAAAAAAGCTTGCTAGAAAAATCAGATTTTAGAATTTATAATTATGACGATAAAAACCTAAGAAATCACTACAGTTCACTATCAAGAGGGGTTTGGATAACAACTAGTTTTGATAAATCAAATTTTATTCAATGTGACTATTGGATAGATGATGAAGCATACATTGTTGAGAGAGGAAAGAGACTATTCAAACTTGAACAATTTTCTTTAAAAGGAATGCATAATCTTCAAAATCTTTTATTGGTAATAGCAGCAGCAAGAAAAGTTGGATTATCTGGAAAGAAGATTAAAGGTTCTTTATCTAATTACAAACAATTGCCCCATAGGATGGAAACAATTTATAAAAATAATGATCTGGAAATAATTAATGATAGTAAAGCTACAAATTTTGATTCATCTATTGCAGGAATAAGTTCAATTGAAGGTCAAATAATAATTATTGCGGGGGGTAGATTAAAAGGCAATGAATATAGTGAATGGATAAAAGTTTTAAAGAAAAAAGTTAAATGTGTTTTCCTTTTTGGAGAAAGCTCAAAAGTCCTAAAAATGGCGCTTATTAATGAAGGATTTAAAAAAAATATTTTTGAATTTTCAGAACTCAAAGAGCTTTTAAATTTTGTTTTTCATTATTTAAAAAATAATAGGGTTGGAACATTATTATTCTCACCTTCATGCTCTAGTTTTGATCAATTTAAAAATTATGAAGAGCGTGGAGATTATTTCAAGAAACTAATAAGTGAAAAATTAAAGGTTAATTAATCCATTTTTTGTGCAAATATCATTTCGTAATTTTCAGGTCGGTCATCACAACCGTCTCCCCTCTAGCAAATATTCAATTAATTAGTTAGATTTTGACTATAAATCAACTACCAGCAATGAGTGAATCTAACAATTTACCTCAAGCAATAAGTCATAAAAAATTAAGTTACTTGATGCTTAAGGCACAAAAGGATTCTCATTTTTCTGATGAATTAGCAGAAATAGAAAGCCCCGAAAAAAAAGAATTTGAAGAGTTAATAAACAATTGGGAAGCTTCAACTAGGAAAGTAGTTAATGAATTATCCAAAAGAAAAGAGAATTTACTAAAAGATAAATCACCAAATTCTCTAATTGCTCTTGGCGCTATGGAAGTTCACCTTAATATGGCTTTGCAAGCCTTAAATGCATTTAATAAAGAAGTTGATGAGTAATAGTAATAGATAAACTATAAGGAAGGCATTGAAAATAAGAGAAAATCTAGCTCTTTCTCAGTATCTATAGAGACATCATCAAAATAATTAACTTCAAATCCCAAGCCATCTCCAGATTCTAGACATATATTTGAATTAGAGTCTTTACTTTTTAATAAAAGATTACCTTCTATTATTTGTATCCAATTATATTTATCGATTTTTAATGGCAATTTTTTTTCTTTAATAGGTTTATATTTACAACGCCATAAAGAGATATTTTGATTTAGAAAAAGCTTATTATTTTGACCATTTTTGTAATTAAAAATAAGATTGTCCCACAACTTTTCATTTAATGAAATTTGATTATATCGAGGTTTGATATTTTCTTTTTGAGGGTATATCCAAATCTGGAACAACTTACAGGTCTCATTTTCTTCATTCTTCTCGCTATGAGAGATTCCAGTACCTGCAGACATAATTTGCACTTCATCTTTATAAATTTTTCCAAGGTTGTTTAAAGAGTCTCTATGAGTTATTGCTCCTTTTGTTACGACAGTAATTATTTCCATATTTGCATGAGAATGTGTATTAAATCCTGTATTAGGAGAAATAACATCTTCGTTTATAACTCTTATTTTCCCAAAATTATCCCATTTTGGATCTCTATGCTCTGCGAAAGAAAATGAATGCATCGAATTTAGCCATTCTCTATTTGATCTAAATCTATCGTGCGATTTCCTTATTTTAATTATTTTCAAAGACATAAATTCTTAGAAATAAATATAGACAATTTGTGTATATAAATACTGTTGAAAATTATAAATTATGAATAATATAAATTCCTTTTTATTTATTTGCTAATTTTACTTTGTGCTTTATTTGCTTTATAAATTATTTTTTTTGCTTCTTCTCGTGTAGAACATTTTTCCGCCTCAACATTTAAATTTTTTAGTTTATTTAATTGCTTTGAAATTTTCATATAAGTTTAGATTAACAACTAGAAATTAACACATATTTAATGGAATAGCTAAAAATACTGGTTTGCATTTGGGCCATACTACCTAAAAATAAGATTGGAGGATGGAATTATCAGAACAGTATAGAGGATGTATTGGATTATCTTTGATTGTTTTTTTAATAAAAAGCGGTCCAAGAGGATTATCAAAATTATTTTTCCTGATTAAATTATATTGCATTATTTTTTTTGCTATTTTTTTATTTCTATTTAAAAATTTCCCTTTATTACCCCAACCTAACCATAAATCACAATTTTTACTTTCAGACCAGTGTTTTAAGTTTTTATAAATATGATTATTGTTTAGATAGCCCACAGGGTTTTTATGTTTAAAAAGTTTTTCTGGTTTGCTTGAAATAAGAGCAAATAGATTTATTAATTTTACTTTGCCGTAATTATTGTTTTTCGAAATTTTGATTATCTTTTTTGTTGTGTTGTCCAAGAAAACTTCATCCGATAATGAGGGATTTAAACCAATAAAGATAATCTCTTTTTTAGATTTAGAAATCTTATAACTTAAACTCCATCTATATAGTTTGTTGGCACTTATTAAACAATTTCTTTCTAGGAACAAATTATTCAACCTAAACCTACACCTCTAGCCATGAGAGTGGCAAACAAAGGTATTGTTGCAAAACCCACTAATTCAGTAGTAATGATAAGTCTGAACCTCTTGACTAGATTTTCAGATATTTCAGGTAATTTATTCTTACTTAATGGAATGGCCCATAAGATATAGGTTGTTGTTGGGTATAAAGAAAGTAATCCCACAAGAATATAAAGAGAAACCTTTATCCAAAACACAGGATTACCTGTATAGAAATCACCTCCTTGACCAAAATACTTAACACGCAAAATCCCAGTAACTAATATCGCAACTCCTGCTAAACCATAAACAACATCTGCAATTATCATTGAGATCGTCTCATTTCTATTAAGACCTACTTTGAGAGTCAATCTTTCAAACAAAAGAGAACCGAAACACAATATTATTCCTAAATAATGAACATATGCTACTAATGCACTTTTAGCAATTTCACCTGTCAATAAAGTTCCTAATAACATTTTCTAGTCAAAATTTATACAATACTAACCACCAAATAAAGAATTTGTTTAGAAAATAAATTAAACAATAAAAAGTCAGGTATTGAATCTAGGACTCTAAAAACCTTTTTTGACCATCTTCAAAGAAATCCTTTTTATTCCATACTTCGATTACATCTGGGAAATGTTTTTCCATACAATTATCACAAACCCCATGACTGAATCTAATATCACTAATTTTCGAAAGATATTTTTCTAAATGCATCCAATCGCCCTCCTTATTTTTCACTTCTCTGCAATATGAACAGACAGATAAAATACCTTCCTGTTTGTGCAAGTTAGACAAAGCATCTAGCAAGTTCAATGACTTTTTTCTAAGCTCTAAAAATGAAACTATTTGCTTAGATAATAATTCCATAATATTGAATTGTTGTGTAGTTAGATTTCCTGGCTTTCTGTCTATTACACAAAGAGTTCCAAGTTTATTACCATCACTATTTCTAAGGGGAAAACCTGCATAAAAACGAATCTTGGGGTCTCCTGTTACCAATGGATTATTTATAAACCTTTCATCTTGGAAAGCATCATGAATAATTAATGGACTATTTTCTTTTATTGCATGGGTACAAAAAGACCAATCTCTTTTAGTTTCTGATATTTGAAGTCCTATTTTGGATTTAAACCATTGTTTATCTTTGTCTACCAATGTCATTAAAGAAATAGGCACATTACAGGTTGTAGCAGCAATTTTTGTAATATCGTCATAACATGATTCTGGCTTGGTTCCCAAAATCCTATATTCTGCTAAAGCTTTTAATCTTCTTTCCTCTTCTTCTTTTTTTGATACAAGATTCTGCATTAATCTTCACCAATAATTAAAACTTTAAAATTAAAGTTTCTCCAAAAAACTTTTTCCGTCTAATACTTAATAAAAAAAAGATAAACTTATTGAATTGTTACTTACTGATTTATTACTTATTAATTTATTGATTGATTTAACTTTGAGACTGCCATCCCAGCGATCCATCCACTTGTCCAACAATGTTGAAAATTAAATCCACCAGTGATCCCATCAACATCCAAAACTTCTCCAGAAAAAAATAACCCTGGACAAATTAAGCTCTCCATACTTTTAAAATTAACCTCATTAATTTTTACGCCTCCGGAAGTAACAAATTCCTCGCCAAATGGACCTTTGCCCGAAATTATATATTTATCCCTCATTAGAGTATTTATCATTTTCTCTCTTTCATCCGCCAGTAAATCAGCCCACTTTTTCTCTTTATCAATACCTATTTTCTTTAATAAAAAAATCCATAATCTTTTTGTTAATAGTGGAACAGGTCTACTATTAATAAGATTCACCTTGCCTTTATTTAATCTTAAATAATTAATTTTTTCTTTTAACTCCTCATAACTTAAAGAAGACCATTTAATGATTAAATTAAATTTATATTTTTGGCTATAAAGTTCCCTTGCTGCAATTGATGAAAGTTTTAATACTGCTGGCCCACTAAACCCCCAATGCGTTATTAGTAAATCGCCTCTATTTTGAAAATTTTTATTGTTTAAATTAATTTCTATATCTATTCCCCTCATCGATACCCCACTACATTCATCCAAATTTGGTTCTTTTGTGGAAAAAGTAAAAAGCGATGGTACAGGTTTAACAATGGTGTGTCCAAGATTTTGAGCTAATTTATATCCGCTTGGATTACCTCCAGTTGAAAGAATAATATTTTTTGCAGTTACCTTTGCTTTTTTAAGACTAAAAATATTGAATATATTATCTGAAGTTTTAGCAATTTCTTTTACAAAAAATTTTGTTAGTATCTCTACGTTTTTTGATAAAGCACTTTTTCTCAAACAATCAATAACATCTGAAGAAGAATTAGACACTGGGAATACTCTTAGATCTTCCTCAATTTTTAATTTTAAACCTTTTTTCTCAAACCAATCGTATACATCTCCAGCAGCAAAACGATTAAATGATTCCAAGAGCTGAATTCCACCTCTGGGGTAATTCTCAATTAGTTCATTCGGTATCCATGTCGCATTAGTGACGTTACATCTTCCTCCTCCACTAATCCTTACTTTCTCCATAAGTTTTGAAGTTCCTTCAAGAATTATTATTCTTTTTACTCCATTTTCAGCAGCAGTTATTGCTGTCATAAAACCGGCTGCACCGCCTCCAACAACTGCTAAATCAAAAGGTTCCAAAAACTTATTATTTAATATGCTTCAATCTGATAATAGCAAGTAGTTATAAAGAAAAATTAGTCCAAAAACCATAAAAAAATAAATATAAAACTTTAAAACTACATAATAAATAGCTACGATTCGCTAATTTTTAAATTTCTAGAAAAATCAACACAGTCGTTATTTTTATGATTTAAGTTAATTAAATGAGTTTGTTATTTTCTTACGTTAAATATTCTGAGGCCAGTTTTCCTATGACTGGTCAATATACTGCTCTTCTTTTAATAACTTCTGTTATTTGGGTTCTACTTTGGTTTGGATATAGACAAAATAAGATAAATGATGAGATCAAGAAAAAAGAAAAAGAAGAAAGAATTAATGCGAAAGTTCAAAGAAGAAAGAAGTTAGAGAGTTTGTACCCTACTAATAAAAAAACTGTTTAAAATAAACTATTTAGGAACATGAAAAAAAATAATTTCAAATCATTAATTCAGTACTTACCGGGGATTTTGATTCTTATTTATGTATTCTTTTTAGCATTTACTCAATTTATAAAATAAAATTTTTAAAAATTATTCGTTTTGATTGGAATCCTTTCTGCTTTTGGAGCTGCTACATCTTGGACATATGCATGCTTTATTTGGCGCTCGCAAACTCAAAAATATAAATCAATAGATATTAATTTAATAAAAAATATAATAGCTTTTTTAATTTTTATACCTGCTTTTATCAATCTAAGTTCTACAACTGAATTAAAAAACATATTTATCCTACTAATGAGTGGAATAATAGGTATTGGTTTAGGTGATACTTTCTATTTAAAGTCACTACAAACAATTGGCACAAGAAAAACTTTATCTATAGAAACTCTTTCTCCGTTAATGGCAGCTTTATCAGGGGAATTTTTTATTAATGAAAATTTAACAACTAAATCATGGGTTGGAATAATTATAGTAACGATTTCGCTATTCATAATTCTCAGAAAAGGTAACGATTTTAAAGAGGAAAACTCCTCTTTCTCAGAAAAAAATAACTTTAAGATTTTTGCTTTTCCTTTTTTATCAGTTTTATGTGCTGTTCTTGGAGGTCTTTTATCAAGGATGGTTTTCCTTCAAAGCAATTTATCTCCTTTACTTACAACTGAAATAAGATTATTAGGTGCAATAATTTTTTTAATTAGTCTAAAAGGATTTAAGATTAATTTTTTCTTAAAAAACATAGACAAAAAACAACAAAAAAGATTTTTTATTTCAATACTTCTTGGAACAAATGTAGGAATATTTCTACAACAAGTTGTGTTTAAAACCCTTCCCATAGGAGTAGGATGGGCTTTATTAAGCATATCTCCAGTAATTTCCTTATTTTTTGCTAAGACTGAGGAAAGAGAAATTACCAAAAAAATAACATTTTTTACTTGTTTTTTATTTTTTGGCTTGACATTAATAATTGTTTAATCTCTGAGTTAATGTAAAAAATACTCATGTTAATAAAAATCAAATTAAATAAAATTACCCTATAAACACTCAAAACAATGAAAACATTAAAGAAAAAAAGACTCGGCACATTGGAAGTTTATGTTATTTTTTTAAGCTGCATTTATGCAGGCTTTATAGGTTATAAATCTCTATTAAATGTTTTATTTACTTGGAATTAATTAATTCTTTCTAATGATTTAATCAACTTACCTCCATCTTGGTCATCATCATCATTTGAAGCGAAAAATAAAAAAAATATTCCTAAAGAAGCTATAGATAGCGAAATTGACAATACAGAAAGCTCATCCATAAATTAGAAATTTTTTTTATGATAAACGAAAAAAAATAAAAGACAGTAAAGAAATACACATTCTCGAAAATAAATATTTCTTTTATTTGTAAAATGAAAAAACACATCCGAACTATTTCGTGAAAGTTCTAATAACTTCGCCCTGTAGTGCAAGCGTAATAATTCAGTATGGAATAAAAAGTTGGCCTATTTGGGAATGTGAGCCAAGCAAATTTCAATGGAATTACGATGATAAGGAAATTTGCTTAATTATTGAAGGTAAAGCGAAAATAAGTACCCAAAACGGTGACATTTACTTGATTAAAGCTGGAGATCTAGTTGAGTTTCCTGCTGGACTTAACTGCGAATGGGAAGTAACCAAAAGTATTAAAAAACATTATCGATTGGGTAGCTAAATTTAAGAAAAAAGATTTTTTCTTCTTTACTGTTAAGTCAATGTAGATAAAATATGGTTAATAAAAAATTTTCAAGAAGGAAATTAATATTATGCCTTTTACTGATCAAGAATATTTTGAGGTTATTGAAAAAAACGAAATAGTAAAAAAGGCCTTTGAAAATATTAAGCAAATTTGCATTGATTTACAAAAACAAACAAATTGTCCTGAAGAGGATCTAAAAGATTTTCTTGAATTTATTTCTAAACAATGGAATAAGTAATAATTAAAAAGCCTTTTAAATACTAAATTTAAAATTTCAATTTAGTTTTCTGAGACAATAAGTTCTAATCTAATTCCTTTTTTGGTTTTGTATTGATATTGGAAGTTCCCTTAGCAGCAGAAACGAAGAAAAAGAAGCCTACAATTCCTGAGATACCAAATATCGCAGCCAAAGGATCAAAAGTGAAAGAAAACATAGAATTTATAAAATCAAGATAAATAATAGTTTTTGAATCAAAATTGTACAATTATTGTTAAGTATAAAAAATAACAATTGCGCGATTCATTATGTCATTATTAGTTTCTCAGTAGGTTCAAAAAAATTATTATTCAAATTGATTTTAAGAATAAAAATATCAATACATACAAAAGATCTATTCGTGCTAAAGAGAAAAGTTTTTAAAAAATATTTATAGAAATATTGAATAAAACACTACCTAGAGGATCCACAATTGTTGTTTCTTTAGATTAATATCAATTCATGACAGAATTTTACTCAGCTTCTTCCTCAGTAAGTCCTTTTACAGCAATATTATGGTGCCTTTATCCAGTAGCTGTACTTGTAATTATTGAATTACTTCTGGGGGGTGGGTTTGATGATGACAATAATGACGATCAAGATGGTGGAATGCTAATACCTGCTTACTCTAGATCAGACGTTTGAATTTTTGAATTAAAGACTCATAAGGAATTTAATTAAATTGGAGAACAATATTGATACAACTCATATTTCTCTAATTACACTTACCATCCTTATGATTTCCTCTCTAACCTGGCTCGTCTTAAGAACCCTTAAGGAAGGTAGAAAAGCTCTGACAGAAATAAATAAGGATAGATCGTGAAATACAATAAACATTCAAAAATGTAGAATTTGATTAGATTTATAAAACTCTTAGATTTATAAGTTTTACTAACTAAATAGATATATTCCATAATTTAAAAACTTTTCCTTCTAAAAATTTGGGAAAAGCATAAAAAACTTAAATAAATACTAGAATTTGTTTGATTGCTAAGTCAAAAAACTACCAATCTGTTGAAATCCCATTTTTATGAAAGGACTTCTTTGTTATTACTTTAATAAATAAAAATGCATCTAAATTCTTTACTTTATATTTGTTCTATATCTTTATTCATTTATATAATGGCACTGTTTTGGAGAGACTTGCCAAATCAAAAAAAGTAAATAAATAATTAATATTAATTTTGTTGCTTATAAAAATAAATTGAGTTATTAATTTAATATTGGATTTAATTTTTTTATATAAATGCTGAAAGAATCTTCAAATAACAATAACAAAAACATATTCTCAAAAACTAACAGTATTGCAAAAGAAAAGATGATTTGCAAAGACGGATTCTGTTCATTACCAAATCAAGATGAGATTTCAAAACAAGATTCAAATGATATGAATTTATTTGATCCTATTTAGTAAATAAATAATATTTTGATAAATTAAAGATTAAATTGATAATGTTAGATTCTTTGAATTTTTAATTTATGTTTAATGACTTTTTAAACGCATATAAAGAGTTTTGGATTAAAGCTACAGACTTCAAGGGATTCACATCTCGATCGGACTGGTGGTTAGTTCAACTAGCGAATCTTATAATTTCTTTCCTAACTATCCCAATATTTTTAAAAACGTTTGGATTCAATGTTTATGGCATAGTTTGTATCATTCCTCAAATAGCTATTGATGTAAGAAGAATCAAAGATTTTGGAAAAGATTGGAAATGGATCTTTATTAATTTAATACCTATCTTAGGATGGATCTTGTGGTTCATCTGGCTAGGCTTTGGTAAGACTGGTAATGGGAAAAATAAACTTATATAGAAATTAACTCCTCAATTTTTTCTTTTTTTTAAAATCTACAAATCTTACCTTTTTTCTTAACTCTATTTGTTTTTCAAGAATTCTAAACACATGCATCTCGCATTCGGTTAATTTAAGAAACTGATCGAGTGTATCTTTATCTTCTTCATCAAAATTCTCGAAAACTTCTGAAATAGCATTACTATTTCTAGAAATAAAATCCTCTGCTACATCTCGTGGATTCTTGCCTGATTCAAAATCCTGAAAAGCTTCATAAGAATTGAGTTCTCTCGTTAACCATTTAAACCATGGTTCATTTTTATTATTTTTTTTATTTATGATTTTCTTCATGAAAAAATTTTTACTAGTTTAATCATTATTAGTTATTTAATCTTTGACAGCTGTACAAATACTTATTTTAAAAAACTAATTAAAGATTAAACTTATTTTTTTTACAAAATAACTAACATAATTACCATAAAGCTTTTTGAAGAATAAGTATTTATTACTCATTTTTTTGTTTATGAGATAGCTAGAATTTATTTTTAGTAAAGTACATTGTCAATTCCATTTTACGACTTTCCTTCATCTCCAATTTTAATAATTGGTGCTCTTGGCATTGCAGTAGCAATAGCAGTTTTTTTTGTCTCTTACCAAAAATATTTCAATTCTCCTTTGAATAAAGAGCTTGCAGAAAAGAAAAAAGCCTTAATTAAGGAACAAAAAGAATTAAATGAAAGATTAGAAAAAATAGAACAAGATTTAAAAAATTTATAAAAAATTACTTTTAAATAGAGATGAGTTAATGATCTCGAATTCAAGACCTTAATTTTTTTAACAGCAATTTTGGTCTATAAGGAGATATGGATAAAGATCATCTTATTGAGTTAATTTCTAATAGTCTTCTTTACGAGAGTAAAAATTCTGACTCTAATAAGAATCTTAGTGACTTTAAAAATTACTTAGAAAGATTAAATCTAGATCAATTGAGAACTATGTCTAAAGAATTTATTCTTTAGTATGGTTTTAAAATATTTTTTTGTTTATTAAATAATCAATACTTTTTAAAAATTGTTAGCATCAAAAAAATAAGAGAAATATGCTTAAAGTAAATAGAGTTGATTTTTTAATAAAACCATTTTTAAAAAGAAATAATATTAGAGCTTCTTATCAAATTATTTCTACCATCTTCCCAATCTTTTCTATTTGGTCAATCGTCCACCAAATAATAAATCAACCTTTTTCATTATTGATTAAAGGATTTCTATTAATACCTTTTTTAGTTCTTCTAACTCTATTTTCTTCTCGAACGTTCTCATTAATGCATGATTGCGGTCATAATTCTCTTTTTACAAAACGGAAATTAAACCGCTTTTTTGGATTTTTACTTGGATTGGTTAATGGTATTCCCCAGAAATCATGGTCAATTGATCATGCATTTCATCACAGAAATAATGGGAATTGGGAAATTTATAAAGGTCCCATAGATGTTTTAAGTCTTGAAGATTATAATTCTCTCTCAAAAAGAGAACAAATATTTTACAAAGTAAGTCGTAGTTGGTTAATGCTTTTCCCTGGTGGCTTTTATTACTTAGTTTTAAAACCTAGATTGGGACTATGTATTATTTTTTTTAATTTAACTAAAGATATATTGAAAGAGACTTTTATCAAAATAAAAAACAGAGATTTTACTGAACTTTTAATTATAAATTCAAGAGTTAAACCACCTTTTTCTGATTATGGAGATAATTTTGGTGAACTATTTGAATTAATAATAAATAACATAGTAGTAATAATCTGGTGGATTTTTATGAGTAAATGGCTTGGATTACTTTTTTTCTTATCATTTTATTCAATAGTGTTAACCCTTTCAGCCGCAATTCTAATATGTGTGTTTTTTGTTCAACATAACTATAAGAATGCATATGCTAAAAGTACAAAAAATTGGGACCTCGTCGATGGAGCGATTTTGGGTAGTAGCAATTTAAATATACCTAATTGGCTTAATTGGTTTTTAGCAGACATATCCTTCCACAGTATTCATCACCTCTCTGAGAGAATACCAAATTACAATTTAAGAGCATGTCATAAAGCAAATATTCATTTACTGAATCAAGCAAAGTTTTTAAAATTAAGCGATTTTCCAGACTGCTTTAGATATATTATTTGGGATAAAGAGAATGAAAAATTGATCCAAGTAAATTAATATCTAATTAAACTTTCTTCTTAACTTTCTTTTTATAGGAATACCACTATAAGCATGAGTTCCGATTGAAGGTGGCATGTCATTCTTCAAAGGATGCATAAAAGCATTTGCCATACTCTCTAACATTTTAGAAAGCCAATTTATAAGTGATTTCATTTGAGAATCTAAAAGTGTACTAAATTATCATCTAATTAAATTACTTAAAAGTAAATCAGTCTTTATGCTGATTTTTTTAAAGATTTATTTATAGATTTAATTTTAAATAATCAAAAATATTATTTTCTTATTATTTTATGAGAATATTATTAGTCTTTCTATTGACATAAAATAGGAAAATAATTGTTTAGTAAATAATACTTATTTTTTCTAATTCACTTAATAAAGTAAATTTTTGAGCATAATTTCGTGCTATATCTCTATTCCAAATAAATCTATCAATATTATGAATGATTCAGTTTTTCCTACTAACCAGAACACAGAAATAGATTCTATTAATTCATATTTTGAATGTATTACAGAATGCGGTGTTGTTGATGGTCATCAAGAATGTATTACTCGTTGTATAGAAATACATTTAAAGGGAGGGGATCAAAATGAATAAAAAAAAATTTCCACAAAGAAAAACAACTTTAAAATGGAACACCAATGGAGAGCTTTCGGAAATTGATATGTTAAGAATTTTAGATAAGTTGTCATCTAGTGAACTTAATCAATGTGAATTAACTTGCGATTCTGATCAAGTTTAAAATTATTAAAGCTTGAATTTATTTAAATTAGTAAATCAAAAACTAAAATCAAAATATAAGTAGTTTTTGTAATAAAAAATTACTTTTATTAAACTTTACGTACCACCAATTTAGTTTGAAAATGTTTAATTATAATTATCATTTCTATTATTTAATTCATTCGCCTGATAAAAAAAGCAAAAAAAGAGTTAATTGAAAGATATTAACAATTTACTTTATGGATTAAATTAAACTATTAAAACTTTTTCTAAGAACTTTGAGTATATTTTGAGTAATTACTGCGTTTTCTTCTTAATTTCTCATTAATTTCCTTTTTTGTGATTTCAATAGGTTCTAATATACCTTGATTGCCATAAGTAGGGCAATAATATGTCATTAGCATCCATTTTTTTTCTTTTTCCATAAGATAAATCACCGCAAAAATAAAAATTATTGAGTAATTAAATAAGATGAATTTCGTTGAGATTGATGTTTTTTAATCTTTTTTTCTTTTTTGCTTAATAATTTATATTGTTTTTAAGTAATTCTCAATAAATAGATATAAATACGCATGACTTTAAAAATAAATTCTGCTATTTATAAATAAATTCAAAATAATGAAATGTCTTTAGAAGCAATATTAATGGTAGTAGCTCCAATCTGTGTTTTTACGGTAGGAGTAATAGTTTTACCTATATTAGTCAAACCTCGTAAACCATCAGGGCTCCAAAAGAGATACATTCGCGGTCTTTAACTTAAATGAGATAAAAAGAAAAAAGTTAAACATTTAAAAAAAATTTTAATAAGCTAAGAGACTTTAAAAAATAAAATGTAGCTTTTGAGAATCCTAAAAAAACATAAACTATACATTATTTTCATAAAAAGCCCTTGTGATGGATAATATTATAAATGAATTGATTTTTATTTAACTAAATTCTTACATAACAAAAATTTGAGTAATATAAAATTATCAGGTCTTAAAGGCCAAGCGCTTGTAATAGAGAATAAAGATATTCCAAGCTTAAAAGAATTTCAAGATGTTATACCTAATCACTATTTAAACTGCGACACAATTTCCTCTCTAAGGTATCTTTTACAATCAACTTTAATTCAATTATTAGTAGTCGCAATAGGTTTATCTATTCCATTAACTCCAAGAATGATCCCAATTTGGATCGTTTACTCATTATTATCAGGCACCACTGCGATGGGATTTTGGGTAATTGCCCATGAATGTGGTCATGGTGCATTTTCTAAAAACAAGACTTTGGAAACCATAATCGGATATTCACTTCATTCATTTCTACTAGTTCCTTATTTTTCTTGGCAGCGTTCTCATGCAATTCATCATCGATTCACAAATAATGTAACAAATGGCGAAACCCACGTTCCCTTAGTTATTAAGGGAAATGGAGTTACTGAGAAAGGTGGAGGAGAAAAAGAAATAAATTTTTTGAATTCTATAGGTAAAAAAAATTACGGAATTCTTCAACTTCTATTACATCTAATATTTGGCTGGCCTGCTTATTTACTTACAGGTAGTACTGGAGGTGTTAAATATGGGACTTCAAATCATTTTTGGCCAATTAAACCATTTTCTAGATCATTATGGCCATCAATATGGACTAAGAAAGTTTGGATATCAGATATTGGTGTAGCTTTAATGATTTTAGCTATTTCTTTATTTGTTTTTAAGTATGGATTGTTTCCTGTAATTGCAATCTATTTTGGCCCTTTATTAGTAGTTAATGGTTGGTTAGTAGTATATACATGGCTTCATCATACAGATTCAGATGTGCCTCATCTTTCAAATACAGAATTTTCTTTCATGAGAGGAGCATTTCTATCTATTGACAGGCCTTACGGTAAGATTCTTAATTTTCTCCATCATAATATAGGTTCAAGCCATGTCGTTCATCATGTTTGTCCCACCATTCCTCATTACCATGCAAAAAAAGCGACTTTATTAATTAAAAGGGCTTTTAAAAAAGTTTATCTTTTTAATCCTGACCCCATACCCAAAGCTCTTTGGAATATTGCTTGTAATTGCGTTGCTGTAAAATCAGATAATGAAGGAGAAATATATGTCTGGCAATCTTCGTACAACAAAAAAGATTAAAACATAATGAATTTAGATTTTTATCACATTAATTTACGTAAACCTGAAAAGAATATAAAAGAATTAAAATTATCGTATTTTTCATCTTAAGAATATTATTATTAAAAAATTTTATTTACATGAGTGGTGACAATCTGCATGGTAGTCAGCCTATCAAATTTTATTCAGAGAAAATAACACTTACAAAAGTGGAATTGTTAGAAAGACATTTGAGTTTAGGTGAAAAAGTTCTAAATTTAGATGAAAAGCATAAAGAATGGAGCAGAAAGCTCTCAGGTTGATCAGTTCATAAAACACTACATATTAATTGTTGATTTTTTTATTTGCATTTAATTAAAAACTTTTTTGTAAATTATTGAATAATTATTTGCAGGCATATTAATAATATTTTCTTGAAAAAAACCATTTTTTTTAGCTTCATCACTAACTTCCTCAAGATTTCTAATACCCCATAGGTCATTCTTAACTTTTAATGAATTATCAAAAAAATAATTACTTTGACTTGTATGCTTATTGCCAATTTTAAATGGCCCATACAATATAAGAAATTGTCCCTCATTAAGTAATTTTCCTGACCCCCTAAAGAGATCTACAGTACATTTCCATTGCGCTATGTGAATCATATTTATAGAAACTATTCCTTGCAATGAATTTGCGAGTTCTAAAGGAATCTTCCAAGGAAATTTTTTTACATCAAGTTCAATAGGCTGGGGCATTTTCTTGTTTAATCCTTCATAATCAATCCAAGAACTTATACTTTTTCTATGTACTAATTCTGGATCACTTGTTTGCCAAATTATTTCAGGAAAGCGTTTTTGAAAAACCACTCCATGTTCACCACTTCCACTTCCAATTTCCAATACTGAACCATTTTTTTTTATGATTCTTGATAGTACATCCCCAATATAATTTCTATTCCTTTGAGTTGCCGAAAAAAAAAGTCTATTATCCAAAACCAAAAGAATTGAGTAAGAAAGTTGAAATAATTTTTATTAGTTTATTTTTCATTTGACCTTTCTTAGTTTCGGAGTTTTAAAAAACATTATTTTAAAACTAAAAAATAATATTGAAATTGTAATAGCAGGCAATACATAAAGTATTAAATCAGAAGTGAATAAAGAAGTATTTTTAGCAAAAATCAAATGCATAAAATAAGTAGAAAATGACATTAATCTGTGGTAGCTAATTTATTAATAGCAATTAATTTCTACCTTAAAAGTATCTTTTCTTAAAATAATTATTTCACTAAAAAGGGTCAGCCTGTATCCCTACTAGCTGACCTTAGTTTGATATTAATTAAAATTACTTCTAAATGAGGATTTAATACCAATAGTAAAAATTTTTTAGCCTATTTTTTTTGCGTTGTATTAACAAATAGGGGGCTCAAAGCCATACCGCACATAAAACATATAATGATACATATTTGTAGCAAAAGTGACGGTAATTAGGCTTAATAGGTAAATTTCCATATTTTTTCTTTACATTACTCAATAAATATGTTATATTTATTTACAAATCATATGAATAAAAATGACTCCAGAAGCAGAACGTTTTAATGGTTGGGCAGCAATGTTAGGTTTTGTTGCAGCTGTTGGCGCATACGTAACAACAGGCCAAATTATCCCTGGTTGGTTCTAATGAAAAATAATGATCCAAAAATAGTAGAAAAAGAAAAGATCATAGCTGAAAAGCTAAATGGGAGATTTGCTATGTTAGGTTTTATAGCCCTAATTGGTGCATATTTAACAACTGGTCAAATAATTCCTGGCTTTATCTAAAAAACTATATTTCATAAAGAACCTAGATTTTTAGGTTGTTTTTTATATCCAAATTTTGCTGAATGTATCAATTGAAGTTTAATATGCAAACAGACATTAAGATAATACTTTTAAAATCAGTATAAAAACTCTACCCTAATAATAAAAATAGAATTAAATTGATTTTAAAGATTGGAGGTCAATCCGATGTTAAATCAATCATTAGAAATTCTATTCTGGCTCATTTTAATAAGTTATATCGGAGCAATATTTACTCATACTAAAAAAGGGTTTAAACAACAATATTAGAAAATACAAAATAGTGTAAGTTAAGGAAATTAATAGTAAGCAAATCAAAGTGAAATATAGTACAGATAAAAATGTAAATTGAGTTGTATTTACTCTAAAATAATTGTGGAATCTATTTCTCAGAAGTGCTATTTTAATTCAACTACAACTAAGGTTTTTATGAGAGTAAAGCTTGAACCAGAAACAGCATTTATTGGAAGGAAATTTTCCTATTTGTTCCTTGGGATAATATTTAGTTTAAATGCAATAACTTTTATTTGGTTTTTTCTATTCTCTAAATTATACTAAATAAAAGATTTGGTAGTTAAGCAAATATTTTTTAGAAAATTCCAGGTATAATTTGGCCTGTTGTTACATAAGACCCAATTAGTGCAACGAAGCCTACCATAGCCCATCTGCCATTAATTTTTTCTGCATTTTGAGGATACCCATCGTAAGATACAGATTCATCAATATAGGGCCTTGTTTCAGAAGGGAACATGTTTTGTCTTCCGCCCGATTCATTAGTTATTCCTGATTTTGACATTAAAAAAATAATTGTTAAGTTAAATTAACATAAATATTAACTTATGTAAACCAAAGGGGAAGAATCATCTAACTACGAATGTTTACGGGTAAATACGTAACAAATTTGCCTAAAATTTGTTTACCGAAACACTCAGCAAATTATTTTTTTATATTTTACGAATAATTCACTTAAAATAAGCATTTATACCCACACTAAGTAAATTTACTTAGTAAAATGGATTTAGCATTTAGGAAGTGCTAAGCCGGTTAAGATCAAAAAATCTGAATTTAACTTGCACGTCATGAGCTTGCTAGAGGGATACTCGCAAGCTCTTTAAATTTTTAACCAATCAAATTCAAAATAAATTTTCTAACTTTTCATATTTTTTTTAAAAACTTTAAAGCAAATTAATTAATGAAAGTCAAAATTATATTCTATTGCTAACTATTAAATAGAAAAGAAAAAAAAATGTCTTTAGATTTTATACTCATTCCTTCATGTATTTTAATTATTATTTTTCTTTTAAATAGAGAAAATACAATCTACAAAAGAAATCAAAAAGCTAAATAATATCACTCAATTTTGCCAGATTATTTAATTACAAGCTCTAACAAGTTTTTTATTATTTATCTAATAATCTATAAGATAGAAACTAAGAGAGATTTTTACTTAGAATTACTTTGTCCCAATATATTCTTGAATTATTAATTTGCTCTAATTTTTGCTGACAATGTTGGCACTTGCATTCGTTTAATAACGTTTTATTTTTCATGCGTTTTACCTTTTTTTTAAAGAAACCAAATTATTTGTTTTGACGCAAGTATTAATAAATTATTTTTTTTATTTATTTGAAGATCTAAAAATGCAAAATATCTTACTTAGTTATAAATACTAAATTGGTTTCTAAATCATTGATATTTTATAATTCTAGAAAAGATATTAAAAATTAAATAAAATCCTTTTGAAACTCTCAAATCAATCACTTATTAAAAAAGCCGTTAACAAAATAATCACTCCCTGGTATTCAATAGCTTTAATAGATAGATGGTTATTAGGTCAAATAATACCTCCAATGGTATTTGCTATTTCCGCGTTTACCGTGATTTCTCTTTCGGTAGGTGTAATGTTTGATTTAATAAGAAAAATAGTTGAGTATGGCTTACCTTTATTAGAAGCTTTAAAAGCTTTAATTTATAGTCTTCCAAGCTTTTTAGTATTATCTTTTCCAATGGCTGTTTTGTTGTCCACACTATTATCTTTTGGAAAACTATCAGCCAATTCTGAATTATTAGCTTTAAGGTCATTAGGAATAACAACTTCACGAATTATTGCTCCAGCAATTGCTGTTTCAATATTCATGACAGGTTTAACTTTTTATTTCAATGATAATTTAGTTCCCAATAGTAATAAGCTTGCTGAATCTACTTTAAGATCCGGAATAGGAAGTTCTTTCAATCAAGGCAAAAATAAAAATAACATTATTTTTACTAGAAAAGGATCAAGAATAGATCCTGACAATCAGGCAACGAAAATCAATACATACCTAACTCATATTTTCTATGCCTCTCGATTTGAAAACAACATTATGAAAAAAGTTACAGTTTTAGACTTTTCTAGAGAAAATATAAAGCAGATACTTACTGCAAATAGCGCTACTTTTGATAAAGATAATTCTTCTTGGGTTTTCACAGATGGAAATATTGTTTCAACTGATAATATTGGTCAAACAACGAATATTAAATTCAAACAATATATATATCCTTTCGTTGAAGGCCCATTAGATCTTGCGAAAGTACCCAAGGATGCTAGCGATATGTCTTTAAAAGAAGCATTAGAAGCAGAAAGAATATATAAAAAAATTGGAGATCTTAAACAGATTAGAAAGATTCAAGTAAGAATTCAAGAAAAATTCACTTTACCTTGTGCCTGTTTGGTCTTTGGATTGATTGGTAGTATTTTGGGATGTAAATCTAATTTAAGGTCTTCAAAAAGTCAGGGATTTGGATTGAGTGTAATTCTAATATTAATTTATTATTTGATATCTTTTATATCCAGTTCTTTTGGTGTTAAGGGATTACTTCCTCCAATCATTGCAGCTTGGTTTCCAGTCGTATTTTCTATAGGAGGTAGTTTTTACTTTTTAAAAAGAACCTCTATATAATTAACCTGAAAAACGTCAAAATTGTTTATTTAAGTTTTTTAATAGTTTTAAATTCTCCCCAAAAATGCAAAAAGATTCCAGTTGATAAGAGAAATTCGAAAATTTCTTGATCATTTCTAATATGTTGAACTGTTGAAGCCCAGGAGAGATCATAATAAGCAAAAAATAAAGATACCAATAAAAAAAACAAACTATATTTTCTACTAGGTAAAGAATTTAAATTGGGCCATTTTCTCCATCCAACCCAACCTAAAAAGATGCATAAAACATGCAATAGGGGATCAAGAAGAATATTATGAAAGAAAGGAAGATTATGGAAATTTGTCTCACCTTGGATACTTAAT
The DNA here is from genome assembly GCF_017696175.1 of Prochlorococcus marinus XMU1404. Classification (NCBI taxonomy): domain Bacteria; kingdom Bacillati; phylum Cyanobacteriota; class Cyanophyceae; order Synechococcales; family Prochlorococcaceae; genus Prochlorococcus; species Prochlorococcus marinus. Next base: position 283,301 of record NZ_JAAORE010000003.1, read on the forward strand.
TCTGATATTGAATTCAATGTAAAACCTGTAATCCTTTCACCCCAACTTATTTCTTCAGCAGAAATTAGGAAACAAAATATACTGAAAAATAACCATATCAATGCATTTATGGATTTCTTTTTTTTAGATCTATAGAAAATAAAAAAGCCCATTAGAGAAGCAATAAAAAATTGACTAAACTGCAACCATTCCAAAGGACCATCTTCTTTTTTCAATAAATCAAACCAAGTTGTTCCAATAAAATTTTCACCAAAAGGCAATATGTACACAAAACCATAAATAAATATCAAATAGTAAATTGGGAATAAACTAACTTTTGAGGATATTGAACCCCATGGTGTTCTCATTTCAGACATTTATTTCTTTATTTAGTGTTCAGAATAAGTTTATCTCTATGATTTAATTAAGTAAAGATCGTTATTTTTTAGTAAAAATTAAGTGTTTTAATATTGTTAAGACTGTGAGTGAATCTGAAAATCTCTAAAAATAAATTAATCCAAAAATATGAAGATTGCTTATTTAACTTATTAAATTATATTTAAATTGATTCTTATTGAAACCAACCTTTTTTCTTTACTTTTTTAACTGCTGGGGAAGTCTTGATTTTAGTTGATTCATCAACTCTGCCTTTAATAATCATTAAAGGTACAATTGCCCATAGAGCTAAAAATAATATCCAAAATAAGTAAATGTTCATAGTACAAAATTATTAAATTTATAATAAAGATGATTAAATATTTTCCGTGAGTTTCTTTTTAAAGTTCTTATTCACATGTATAATCACATTCTCATAAAACATTTGTTCTAGAAAGAGAATTTTAATTTTCTAAAAGTAATCATTAATTTTTTTTTCTATAGATTCATATTCAGAGTTAATGTCTTTAATAAATTGATCGACTTCTTTTTTAATATTCTTATATTGATTTACTCTTTGTTTGCTTTTCTCATAGAAAATAGTTTGAAATGTTCCTGGATTCACCTGCTCAATCCAATACCCTCCCAAACAATAAATTTGATTAGGCACAAAATTTATAATTAATGATTTCTTCGAATTTTTATATGCATCGATTATCTTATTAACTAGTTCTCCTTTAGTTTTATTAGTACCAAACAAAGTAATATCTTTTGCAAAAGTCTTATACTTCTCTGAAACATTTTTACTTTTTACTAATGAATTTCTAGAAAGTATCTTTTCAAGAGAATAACAATAATCAATTAAATTAATTTTTTCTTTTTTTACAGGATAAATAGTTATGAAAGCACAAGAAAATAAAAAAAAAGTTAAAAGTAAATTCTTAAACATTTATGATGAATTTAAGTATCATTATTGCATAAAAATAAAATAAACTTCAAAAGTGCTTTTAAATGTTCTTTAAAGATTCATGTTAATTAAAAGAGTGCTTCTAATTAACCTGGCCTTTTATATAATTAAAAAATGAAGAATTCTATTTTTAAAAATAAAGGTATAAAATCTTTTGTAGATTTCTTATCAAGATTATCAATTTCGGCAATATTTATCTCAGCTATACCAGGTAAAATAAATGGTTTTGAAGGAACAGTTAAATATATTTCTTCAAAAGGTATTCCAGATCCCATTTCATCTATTCTTCTAATTGGGGCGATTATATGTCTTATCTTGGGTTCTGGTTTTTTCATATTTGGAGAAAATCAAAAAATTGGTTCAGTATTTTTATTACTTTTTCTTATTCCTACAACAATAATTTTTCATATATTCCCTTTCCATCCAAGAGCTGTGCTTATGAATCTTGGATTGATAGGTGGAATAATTATTACTGCAATAAGAGAACCAATATAAATAGTTTAAATAAACCCAAATAATTCTTTTATTTCTTATTTCTTAATTCCTGGAAAATATTCGCAATATGAATTAATTCATAAACCTCTTTACTATCATATTTTTTACCTGGAATTCCACTCCCCGCTTCTAGTCCTAAAGCTTTCATCTTCTTTAAGATCAATGCTTTTCTTTCAATACTAGACATTGAATTGAATTTTTTTATTCGTTCGTCTTTATTCAATAGGTTTTTATTTAATCAAATTTATTTGAGGACATTATCAATTAGCGATTCATTATATATGTAATAAATCCAGTAAATGTAAGTAATTTAAATGCGATAAAGAGAGGCAGATATTTTTTAACTTTTTTGCCAGCCAGTAATAATCTATTTAATGAATTCACTTTTGTTGGTATTAAAATCTTTTAAAACTCTAACGAATTTTTTTTAAATTATACCTGATAAAATTTATTCTTTTTGTTGTTTTAGGAAAATATCTTCTTTTTTGCTAGATAATTTGATTTTCAGGAAAAAATATAAACTTTTGAAAGACTAACACCAATATCAAAAGCTAATAAAGCAATTAGCAACTTATTCATTTTTTAGAACTCTCAACTATTTTTTTGTAAAGTTCTTCAGAAATAGGTTTCATACCTTTTAAAAATCTTTTCTACAAAATAGTTATTTTTAGATTAATTTCTAGTGACGAAATATACGAATATATTAATTTTTAAATAGGTTAAAAATATCTTCACAATAAGTTTTCCTTATAAGGTATCAATCAATACTAAGTTAAAAAGTTCAAGAAATGTCCAAACTTTTATAAAAAATAGTTTATGACTAATAAATTTATCTAGTTTTTAAGTTTAATTTCCCTTCTAATTAATAGCAATTGTTTTATTAAGGCAAAACTCATAAAGTCCAAGTTTATTGGATATCTAAAAGAAAATTATAAATCTTATTTCAAGTAACTAGATCCTCTATAGGTAAGCTTTATAACCTTTTCTTCTTGTTTTCTACAATAAACGAATGACTTTCCATTGAAAAACATGTTCACCATGATGCAGCTCCTAAACTTGCTCAAGTCCCCGTCCTATGGCTTGAGTCGTACTGCGGTCTATCAAACGGTAGATCGGACGATTTTGTAGCATTTGCTACACTCTATTTATAAAGTATTTATACTTAGTTGTCAACCATTAATTGAATTTAAACTTCAATTTAAAATTCGATTCTTCTCTCATGAACTCCCTAAAAAGTATAAAGAACATATAACTACGAGTAACTCCAATACAAACTGAAATAAATGCTAGATCTACACAAATAGGGCAATGTGGGAATCCCATTTTTAATTTTCCAATATAAATTTCAATTGAGTCTCCGCACTGAGGATATCAATTCTTCTCTTTAATAATTTTAAAAATTTAATTATTTTTTTCAAAATTAAAACTTCTTTAGGCATCAACAATAATATTATTCCAATAGTAAATATATCAATAAGCAAAAATACTGAATCTATTGATACAACTTAAGTCTCGTAGCATGCTTATACAATAATTCAGGACAGTATATGAACAGATACTTTTGATCTAGTTAACTAATAAAGACCTATTCATAATTTAATGTAGTAATTGAATATCAAGCTCCCTTGAGTACCATTTTTCATTTACTGAAAAAATAAAGCGGGCTAAAGTCTAATGCTTTACGAAGATTTAGTCCGCTAGCTAAAGCTTGAAATTGCAAATTTTTCTTCAATGATCTGAATCTATGCTTATATGAGATAAATATCTTGATTGCTTGATAAATTTATTTTGTATATTGCTATTACAAAATTTATGAGGTTATTTAGATCAGTTACTAAATTCTCATGGAGCAAGCTTTAGTTAACTTTTTTTACTGGTTACTAATAAGATCAGCCGAATCACATTATGGTGCATCATTGATATCAGTAAAAGTTCCTTCTAATTCAATAAAAAGTTTTCCTTGATTTTAGAAAATTTTTTATTTGAAGATCTTAATATTTAAATTCATAGATTACTGCACATTGAATAACTAAATTAAGTTGATAAATTATCTCCATTGCAAATAAATATGAGGCTGTTAATCTGAAACTTAACGAAGATACTTAATTTCTTAAACTGATGCAATTTAATAATTTTAATTCCAACCAAGATGATGACCTCATGTCAATAGAAGAATTAAGGGCTTTTCGACTTCAAAAAAAGAAAATTGAAAGTGATAAGAAAGCCAGAAAATATATCCTGGATATAAATCAAAGATATAGAAAAATGAATGCTCTCAAAAGTAATAACTTTTTAAGGAATATTAACCCTTTTAAAAAGGCCGCATAAATTGTTAATCTTGAATTTGTTAATTTGTCTAACTCTGCATATTACAGAGTAAAATTTTAATGGTGTTTCTTTGGAAGAGTTTCACCAAGAGGGGGTAATTTTTGCCCCCTTCTTTCAAAAGATGTATTGTTAATTGAAAGTAAAAGTGATGTGAATCTCTTTTTTAAAGTTTTTTATTCCCACTTTATGAAAACCTTATATGTCAAATAAATCCTCTCTTTATAAAGAAAAGTTTTAGCTAATAAACCACATAAAAAAATTTATAGTTTTTTTTCAACAATTATAAATTTCTTTCATTTTTGATTTTTGATGGCTTCACCTACTAATTGGGAATTCTTCAAAGAAGTTGAAACTAAGATCTGATGGGTCAATATTTGTACCCAAGATTTAGAGGGAGTAGCTATTTCGATTAATAAATGGTGGAAGACAAGATATCCAAAATAAAAAATTAGAGTAGTTTCTAAAAAAGAATTTGAAGTAGTAAAAATGAAAGCTGAAAAAAGGAGCAATAAAATTTTTCTTTGGTAAATTTTGATGCTGAATATTTAATTTGTGCAGCTAAGATCAATTCATTACATTTAATGAATAAATGAATTCTGCATTTTCAAAAGTATCAAATTTAAAACTTAATAGACTTTCCAAAATAGCTATTACTCTCACATCATCAACTTTCTTCTTATACGCATTGGGTCAAGCACCAATTTTAAAAAATATTCTTGCAGGTGCCTTCTCTTGTTCTGGTTAAATAAAATAATGCTTTTTTAAGAGAAGCTAAAAAGCTAAAATAGACAGTGATTGACAGTCGATCTAAACTTAGAGGGATAAATCCCTCTTTTTTTTATGTTTAATAGATTTATTGCTGAAAAGATAATGACTCTTCTTATTTCTCTTATCAGCTGATGAATATCTCCCCACACCTATTGATTGATGCTTTGATATTAAGCGCTGCCTTAACTATAACTTTGGTATTAAGAGCAAAAGGTAATGCTGCCAGAAAAGAAAAAGGAAATAAATGATTACTTAAGAAGAAGAAAAAGAATTTAAAAAACCTAAATTATATACAATTTGGAACTTTCTTATTTATGAAAGTTCCATTGCTATTGGAGTTTTCTTAGTTTATTTATATTATGCTTATTTCTTTATAAATAAATTACTCACATGTACGGCATAGCGATTACTTATGGGGTTGTGAGTCTTTTATTGCTTGGTGGGTTTGCATACTTTACTTTTAAAATGAAACGCTAATTTTTATGTCCTCTTCAATGAAAGATTTCTTAGATAAATTTTTTGATTTATGTAGAGAATATCAACAAGAAATTCCACCTCAAAAGATGGCTGAGATTTTAAGAGAATATGCAGATAGATTAGATGAATGATAGATAATGGCAGACCTGAGAAAGTATTAAGAGAATATAATTTCTAAACAAACTTTATAAAATTTTTTTAAAGTTAGAATATATTTGTTGGAGATATTTTCCTTACAAGTATTTATAATTTGAGATTTTTTTTTGATCCTTAATCCGTACAATTTTGTTCCTCTAACCGCACACATACAACTTGAAATTTACTATTCAAATGAATTAGAACATAGATGTAGTCAAGGGATAAGTCTTATGGCACTAAATGACACATTTACTATCCAAGAAATGAATTTGGATAAAAAAGACCTTTCATATGAGAATAAGCTCAAAGAAATTGAATCTTATTGGAATAACAAATCTGCAGAACATCCGAGTAACAACCATTGCAAGATTTTTTGTGATTAAAACTTTAACTTTTAGGTATTCTTACGCTTGATTTTTGCTTAATAACCATACTAGAGAATAATCAGATAGAAAGGAGGCCAAGCAAATGACTAATTTAGGTATAGAAATTTTATTTTGGACAATTTTAATTTGTTATCTAGGATTAAGGTTTTCTCAAACTTGGAATGGATTCAAAAAACAGTATTAATTAGGAGAGTAGAAAATGAAAGTTTTTAAGGTTTTTGTACTCGTGTTTAGGAGTGCGGGGTTAACCTTGAAACCGCTAGGCTCAAGTCCTTACGAAAAGGACAAGTCCTTAGACCACTTATACCGATAAAATATATTCATGACAAGTTTAGGTAAGTTGATTTAGCAAACCTATAAGTTTGCCATTTATCTAAGTATTTCTACTTATATGTTGAGTTGAAGACTTTAAATCATAAATGTTTGTTTTGGATCTATATATTAATTATGGACAAAGAACATTTAATTGATTTAATATCCAGCAGCATTATTTCTGAGATTAAAGATCTCGAAATTAATGAGGAAAAATTTATTGAAAATAATTATTTAAATAATCTGAATTTAAATCAGCTTAGAATAATTTCTAAAGAATTTATTTTGTAATTTTAATTGAATATTGATTTAAATAAATGAGATTATCTTTACTATCATTTGAATTTTACTAAGTTAATACCTTTTTTATATGAATGATTCAGAAGAATTTAAACCTAGCCTTAAACAAATAAATGAGGATATCAAACCTACATGGGAAGATATCAAAAAACAATCAGAAGTTTTAGTTAACAAACTTGGTTGTCCTAGATCATTTGTAGGAGGGATGCTTCATGCAATAGCAAGCGACTTCTCTGATATGAAAACTTGGGAATAAATGAAAAACTTATTAATTGCACCACTTTTCAAACTATTCAACAAAAGCACTTTCCTCTCATCACTAAATCAAAACTCGTGCCCTGTTTTAGATGCTGAAGACATAAAAAAGCAAGAACAGAAAGAAGCTATTGAAAGGTTGTACCCATAAACTTTTAACAGAAATTTATCAGATCATATATACGATGTAGCACGGTCGTATGCACCCCCCATGCCACCCATTACTTTCCTAAATAGTGACTTTGATGGATCATAAACATATAAAAAAATCTGATTCTAACAAAATTCTAGCAGATAAATTCCTCCAAATCACTTAATATGACTGAAGAAAAGTTTTGGCTAATGAAAAGTAAACCCGTCTAGCTATCACTAAGATCTCAAGGATTCATAATTTTCTATTCACACTTTTAATTGATTTAAAGTCGATCTAACGTAGAGGGATTAAAACCTCTTTCTTAACTATTTCTTCCTGTTATTCTGATTCTTCTTTAACTTCACTTGCGTTTAACTCTTCCGCTTTTACTTCTTCTTCTTTAACTTCACTTGCGTTTAACTCTTCCGCTTTTACTTCTTCTTCTTTAACTTCACTTGCGTTTAACTCTTCTGCTTTTACTTCTTCTTCTTTTGCTGCTATGGATTCAAACTTACCTTTAATTAAATTTACTATGAAGATTAATATTGGAACATGGGCTAGACCACCCATTATCACTCTAGTTTCTGAATAATACATTTGTAAATTAATGAGAACTGAAATATTTAAGCATAAATTTAATTTGATGATTACTTATATTAAGTTGAGTTTAGGGGGAATAATTAATTGATAGTCGATCTAAAATGAGGAGCAATTAGCTCCTTTTTGTTATCTTGCTATATAAATACTAAGATATAAATAAATACTAAGATATAATTTAACTTCTTTTGCTTTAAGAAATATTGTGGAATTAACTGAGCTAATCAAAGATTACGTAGCGACAAAATTATTATCAAGTATTGAGCTTGACTTTCTTGAAGGAGAGTTATGGGAAACCACTCAACATATTGAAGAAATAAATACAGTTTTTAAAGCCCCAAAAAATATTTGTGAGAAATTAGACCTGAATGAAAAATCTTGTTGGCAATTATGTTGTGCAGCTGTACTTGACTCCTTAAGACCATTAAAGAACGGACAAAAAAGAGTTGATGATTTAAAAAAATTAATTAATCAATATCAAATCAGCTTGTCATAAGCAAATTGTTTGAATTATTAGAAAATTAAAAAAAGGGCTTAATAAAGCCCCTCAAAAAATTACAAAAATAATTTTTTTTAGAAGATACCTGGAACAATTTGACCAGTAAAATAGTAAGCCCCTATAAGAGCAAACATTCCAAGCATTGCAGCTTTACCGTTAAGCTTTTCAGCTTTTTCGGTCATGAATTTTTTTGCGAATTCCATAATAAGTAATTTGGATTTAATATTTACAAACTAATTATTCCTAATAGGTAATTGATGTAGTGTTTCCTACCTAAATCACCTTTTTTCTAAGAATTTTATTTTTAATTTATTTTTCATTATTAATTAACAAAATTTAAGTAAAGAAACTATTTCTACAGATCTTTAGTTTGAATGAGAAGTAGTTCAAGAAAGAACTTAAATTTTGTATTTAAGGTAACCACTTTTTTGTGAGCACTAATCAGAATGAGATTACGACTATTTTTTTTATGCAAAAAGATTTAGATGAAAATTCTTATAAAAAAAGAATTGAAAATATAGAGAAAGGAAAATCTTATTTAAAAAATAATGGATTTTTTAAATCAAAATCTAACCTATTCGAAGACATACAAAAATTTATTTATAAAAAGTAATTTTAAAAAGTTTATTATTAACAATAAAAAAAGGGCTACATAAAGGATATAGAGATATTTTGACCCATTATTGTGACATAGTTGTTTTAGTTTATTTAAAATCTAAGACAAATAACATTATTTCTTTACAAAAAGTAATATGAATGTTATATTTATTTATATAAAGTTCCATTCTTCTTATGAACTCAAAAAAGGTAAAAGTTTCCGAAACTAAAACAGTTGAAAAGGAAAAAGTTGTAGCAGAAAAGCTCAACGGCAGATTTGCCATGATTGGCTTCATAGCTGCAATTGGTGCTTATTTAACAACAGGTCAAATTATTCCTGGATTCGTATAAATGGACTTTATTTCTAAACGCCAAGGATACGTTCCTTTCAAGGTGGTTCCTTACATTTTCTTTATTTCTGTAGTTTTAAGCATCACGACAGCAACAGAAGTGTTCGTTTAGAATTTAACTAACATCGTCATGAGTGTTTGCCGATAGGGATACTGGCAAGCACTTTTTAAATGCAGATTTTTAAACCCTTTTATCCATAAAGCAAGGTATCAAAAAACCCCTTATACCACCCATCTCTTACCTAAATAGGGACTTTGATGGATAATGAATTTATAACCAAAAAAGTTTGAGTAACACCTACTCAGGGCTTTAAAATTCGCTGAGATCCCTTGGTATGAATGAAGAAAAGTCTTGGCTATAGAAAACGAGCGGGATGCATTTTGCTAGTCATATCAATGGTTTTATTTTTTATCAAAAATTCTATTCGAACCGCATTCGAACTTTTTATTGATTTATAGTCGATCTAAAATGATGAAATCTTTGATCGTCAACGTCCGCCATTAAATCATATTCTTTTAAATTTTTTGTAATCCGCTTATATTCAATATCATTTATTAAATAAGCTAAATATTTTTCTAAGAAATTTATATTGATTTTTAGATTCATTAATATCCTTTATTTATTAATAGCTAATAATTAACGTTCTAACTTTTTTTTAATGAACACGCTCATCAAAGATAGAAAACAAAAAAAAAGCTAGCTTACATCCCTAAAAGCAAGCTCTTATGACGATTAAATTTTAAATATTTATGCTGGCAATTTACAATCAAGTTCTATTATCCCTTCATCAATAAGGAGACCAATTTTAAAAACTAGTGCCATATCTAACCTTGAAAACTCTGATTGATGATCTGCAATCCAATCCAATTCGGATAAAGTTATTGATCCAGTTGCATTAACTAGGAGAAAAAGAATACCTAAATTCATTTTTTTAATTAGTTGCTTTTTTTCCTTTAGCTATCATTACCACTGGCACTAATAGATATGTAAAGAAGGAGATTAAGAAAATATCTATATTCATTTTAAAAAATACCTGGGATGATCCAGCCAAAAAGACCGTAGTTTACCACCAATGCGAATAAACCCATCATTGCCATTCTTCCATTGGTTCTCTCGGCATTTTGCCAATAAGTTGGTTTTGAGTTTTCCATTTTTTAATTGTTCGTTAATAAGAATGATTAAAATTTTTATTGTGGGTAAGCAATACTTGGTGATATCGCAGTAGTTATTATTGCAATGCCAAATAGTGATATGGCAATTAGAAATGTTTTCATAAAAGTCCTACTTTTCCTGCTGCAATACCCGCAGTAAGAAAGAAACCAAACTCTAAAAGATCTTTAGCACTTGAAGGGACTGAGTTAAATAAAGATGAGATAAAAATCATTTTGATATATATCCTCTAAGCTCCTTGGGGAACGTAGTTATACATCGGGGAGATTAATCCACCACCATCATCATCGTCGTCGTCGTCTTTCCATGACGAATTAATCAGCATTAACGCACTAACAATAAGTACTGTTATGACTGGCATAAAAGGAAAAAGTATAGTATTAAGCCAAGTGTTAATTCCTGCCTCAAGCATTACACAAAGCCAGGAATAATTTGACCAGTTGTTAAGTAAGCACCAATTGCAGCTATGAAGCCCATCATTGCAAATCTGCCGTTAAGCTTCTCAGCTATAACCTTTTCCTTCTCAACTGTTTTTGTGTTTATCATTAGAACCAACCAGGAATAATCTGACCAGTTGTTACGTATGCGCCAACTGCTGCAACGAAACCGAGCATTGCTGCCCAACCGTTAAATCTTTCTGCTTCAGGGGTCATTTTTATAAAGAGTAATTTATGTAAACTAATATAACACTAATATTAATTTATGTAAAGAAATTGGGCGTTTATGCTTATATTTGTATTTGATCTATACGCTTCTGTTACATAAATGTATTTCATTACGTATCTACACAAAAAAAATTTAAGGTCTAGTTCAAGTAGTTTTACAAGACTTTAATTGACACTCGATTTAGAATAAGGGGCATTAGCTCCTTTTTTAATGTCAAATACTAAAGCCATAGAAGATTTAATTAATGGTTATGCAACCAGTGAAGATTCTTCTTTTCTAATACCAAACGTAACTGAGGATTTTTTAGCTGTAAGACCAAGTGGAAATCCAATATCTGCTAAGGGATTAGTGGGAATGTTTGATAGTAAAGACTTAGTTGCAGAATCATCAGAACTAATCAAAACCCACAAAATTGAAATTTACGGTGAGATAGCTTACGCAGTTTTTACTTTAAATGAAATCTTCAGTTATAAAGGAAATCAAAATAAGGATCTTTCAACTTATACTTGCATTTTTAAAAATGAAAATGGTACTTGGAAGTATTCTTGGATGCAAAGATCACAAGGCACTACTGATATGACCACATGGGAATAAATGAAACGCTTCCTTCTCCCACTACTAGCTGCACTAGCTTTACCTACTGCAATGGAAGCAAGTGTTATTTACGAGAAAATGAGCAGCAATGGTTGGTGTTCAAGAGGATCTAAACCAAAAGCACCTTCTTCTAACTACAAATGCTACAAATTTATAGAGACTAATGATGGAGACTCTTCAGTCATATTTGAAGGGAGAAGGATAAGAGCATTAGAAAGTAAAAAATCTCTAAAACCTATTTCGTGGGGAGGAAGTGGAGCGACTCAATATAGCTATTACACTTTGTACTTAGTTGAAATTCATGTAAATTTTCTTGATAATATTGCTCGTTCAGAAAAAGGTTTAAATAAATTAAAGTGGAACAATAGAACTTATAGATTTACAAATAAAGGTAGGTGGGATAAGTTTATTTGGTAAAAATGAAACGCTTCCTTCTCCCACTACTAGCTGCTCTTGCTTTACCTACTGCTGTAAAAGCTGAGGTAAGTTCTAATACTTCATCTAGAAAACCATTCATTTTAGAAAGACCATGCCCAAGTGAATTTAGTAGTAAATGGGAGTGTTGGGGTTTTCAAACAATGACTAGGCTAATAAATGCTTCTGCTATCAGTTACTGCGGAATAGAAAATGGATCCCTTGATAAAGAAGATTTCTGGGACTTTGCAATAGAACATGCTAAAAATAAATTTCCTCCTCGATCAAGAAGTCAAGCTCGAGAGGATATTATTGAACATATTCAAACAGATAGATTTGCTGTAATTAATGCGGCTCAATATAGACTAAAATTAGCGGGAGGATGCAATAATTTATTGAAAGATAATTATCCTTTATTACTAAGAGAAAGTTTGAATAATAATAGTCAAGAATATAATCATCACCAAGTCAAAAAGCAAAGACCTGCTTGGATGGTAGAGAAAATAAAAGGATGTTTTAAATATACAAATGATGAACAAAAAAACTATTGCATTAAAACCTATTCTCCATATGGCAATGCAATCCCAGGAAATCTGGATTAAAAATTAATTCATTTATTTTCACCAAAAATTTCTTAGGTCATATATACGAAGTAGCACGGTTGCATTGCCCCCCCATGCCATACAATACTTCCCTAAATAGAGACTTTGATGGATAATGAATTTATATCTGAACGAGTTATTCTAACTTCATTCGAACCTGAAATTTTCGCCGAGATACCATGCCACAACAGGAACCTAGCTACTGGCTAATAAAAAGTGAGCGCGACTAGCTATCACTGCGATCTCAAGGAATCATAATTTTTTACCCAAACTTTACCCAAACTTTTTTAAATTTGAAATTAATACTTTTGAAGATACTCGGCTGGTCATTATTTTGAATTTGAGAGTCTTTTTTGATCCTTAATCCGTACAATTTTGTTCCTCTAACCGCACACATAAAACTTGAGATTAACTATTCAAATGAATTAGAACATAAGTGTAGTCAAGAGGTAAGTCTTATGGCATTAAACGACACATTCACCATCCAAGAGATGGACTTGGATACAAAAGATCTTTCATACGATATTAAGGCGAAAGAACTTGAAGCTTACTGGAATAAAGAATGCGAAAAGCATCCTAGTAATAACCATTGCAAAATTTTTTGCGATTAATACTCAAACTTTTTAAGTATTCTTACGCTTGATTTTTATATATCATCCGTACTAAAGCATAGTCAGATAGAAAGGAGGAAAAGCAGATGACTAATTTAACTATAGAGATTCTATTTTGGGCAATTTTAGTTTCTTATCTGGGATTAAGATTTTCTAAAACCTGGGATGGCTTCAAAAAACAGTATTAATTAGGAGGGAAAAATGAAACTTCAAACACAATTCACAGTCCCCAAAAAAGGTCTGAGAGATCTTGATTATGTCAATAAAGTAGAAGTTTTAGAAGAAACTTTTAAGAGAGAATGTCAAGATTACCCAACTAAAGAAGATTGTTTAGTTTGTTGTAACTGACTATTCATTAATCGGTTTTCATAGCTTATAAATTTTAAAAATATTCATAAATTTTTAAGGAGAGGTTTAACTATGAAATTAAAATTCATGCCAACAAAAATTTTTAGAGAGACTCCAAAAGTGACATTCTTTGATGCAGGATTGGGGGCATCTAATGGTTGCGATGTGGTAATTCATTCTGAAGAAGCTATATCTCCTCCAGATGATTTTAAAGATGAACAATATTACGTTCACAATCATCAAATTGATCACAACTTAGTTATTACTGGGGAAAGAACATTTGTTTTAATAAATCCTGCATGGGATGAGCCTCATCATGTGATTTATTTAAATAGATCTATGGGAGCTTTAGAAATTCCTGTTGGAACTTATCACAGATCAATCTCAGGCAAAGAAGGTAGTATTGTTTTAAATCAACCCACAAGAGATAAATTTTTTGATCCAGCTAAAGAATTTATCCCACAAAAATTAGACCAAATAAGTTTAATAAAGGCAAGAAAAACTCCACCTGTTTATTGGGTTTGGAAAAATGATCAAATTAAGAGAGTTGGGTTTAATCCCCTAGAACGAAGAATTAAGACCCTTGCTTAATATGAACAAAACACAAAAAGGTATTTCAACCAAAATTAATAATTCAAAAAATCTGAATTTAATTATTAATTCTGATACGTATAAATTGGCTTATGAAGATATTGGTTTGCTCAACAGAAACGAAATGCGCGGAGTCAGAATGCTGCTTGAAATTACTAAACCAGATTTAATCCTAGAAGAAAATAAAATTCTTTCAACCATAATAATTTTTGGAGGCGCAAGTATTGCAGAAGAATCAAAAACAAAAGAGAAAATTGACGATATAAAAAAGTTAATTAAAAAAAATCCTTCATCGGTTTTGCTTAAACGAAATTTAAATAGATTAGAAAATTTGCTATCAATGAGTCACTATTATCAATCCGCAAGGGAGTTTTCTAAACTTGCTTCAATAAATAATCAAAGTAAATCCTGTAATTCTCATGTGATTGTGACTGGTGGGGGTCCAGGGATTATGGAAGCTGCTAATAGAGGTGCGTTTGAAGCAAATTGTAAATCTATAGGGTTAAATATCAGTCTTCCCAATGAACAAATCCCCAATGCTTTTATAACTCCAGGACTATGCTTTAAATTTAATTATTTTGCATTAAGAAAGATCCATTTCGTCATGCGATCAATAGGAGCTGTATTTTTTCCTGGGGGTTTTGGAACATTAGATGAATTATTTGAACTATTAACACTTCGTCAAACAGGAATGAAAAACAAAATCCCAATAATACTTTTTGGAAGAGAATATTGGGATAAGATAATTAACTTCGAATATCTAGCTGATCTTGGATTAATTTCAGATGAGCACTTAAATCTTTTTGAATATGCAGACACCGCATCCGAAGCATGGGAAATTATCAAATCATCAAATATCTCAGATTAGGATAGGTATCCAAAAAATAATGAAGTTCCCCCACACCACCCATCACTTTCCTAAATAGATTATTTGATAGATAATAAATTCATATTCACAGAAGTTACCCAAACTTTACTCAAACCCTATATTTTCGCCGAGATCCCATGCCACAACAGGAACCTAGCTACTGGCTAATGAAGAGTGAGCCTGATGCTTACAGCATAGATACTTTAAAAAATGAAGGTATGACCTTATGGGATGGGATAAGAAATTATCAAGCCAGAAATTTCATGAGAAATATGAATAAAGGAGATAAAGTATTTTTCTATCATTCGAACTGTAAACCTCCCGGCATTGTTGGTCTAATGGAGGTCATAGAACTAAATATTGTTGATCCTACACAATTTGATAAAGATTCAAAATATTTTGACCCAAAATCGAAACCTGAAAATCCGAGATGGGATTGTGTAAGAGTAAAATACATATCCAAATCAAATAAAATTCTAAGTTTACCTGAATTAAAAACTTTATTTAGTGGGGATGAGTTATTAGTTGTAAGAAAAGGTAATAGGTTATCTATATTGCCTATCAAAAATGATGTAGCAAAAATAATTCTAGAAAAAATATAAAATATTTTCTAGTCCTTAAAATTCATTGAAAACATATTTCCAATATAGAGTCTAGTTAAATCTCTATTATGAAATCCTTTTTGCATCAAAAAACCTGCTATCGCGGCTTGTAATATCCTGTATTGATCCCAATTAGGATGTTCTTCAACAAATTCCTTCAAAGCCATTTGAAGATTTTCTTGAAGTTCACATTTAAAACTAATTACTTCATCTTCTTGATTTAAAGCTATTGAATTTGCATCGTAATTTAACTCTTGCATATAAATAATTTATTGAAAATTAAAGTTTCAAGTTTCAGTTTTCTTCAAAATTACTAAATCGTCAACAAGTATCAATAAGAATCAGTCTCAGATAATAGAATAATGAGAATGCAGTAATCACAGGGGATATTAAAGAAAATAATTTTTTTAAAAAACTCCTAACTGAAATATAAAGAATTATATAAAATCGCAAGTTTTCCACACCCTTTCGGTCATAAGATTATTTTTATAAAAAAGTTGTGGAAAACTTGTGTAAAAAATTTTTAAGTACGGGGAAATATTTTTTAAAATTTCCAATTTTATTTATCTTTTATTCCATTGAATCCCACATGTTTTTTATTTCATAAAATAAATTTTGTGCTATTGGTATCGGCCAATACATTTCAAAAGACCTAGTTTGGTCTTGGCTTTCAAAAACAAACCTTAAACTCCATTCATTTTTTTTGCCTTTTAGCTCTATAAACCAGGGAAGTTGCTCTAATTCTATAGAAATAGACTCTTCATCCAATAATTCTTTTTTAATACCTAATAATTGTTTATTAATTCTTATAAGTAAAAGATAAAGTGAATGAAATTCATTCTTTTGTAGTTCAATTGACCAGTTATCAACACCAATTAAAAAGCAAAATTTGCCTTTTTTAAAATCTTTTAGTACTCTCCATCTTTTTTGATCTTTTAACAAAATCAACCAGGAAGCAAATCTGGTTGGTCTTGTTCGTCGCTTAGTTCAATAATTGATCTTTGAACAGGTTTGATAGTTGATTCCTCTAGTAATCCATCAAAATCATCAAAACGTCTTTGTTTAGCTCTAAAGGCAATTTTCACTGTAGTTAAATATCTATTAGTGGATTTTCTTATTAAGCTCTCACCTCTTTTTGCAAGATCATTAGAATCAAGTCCAGCATTATTTGATATGTTCATAAAAATTTTTTATTATAAATTATATTTTACATTTTATTGGACAGATTCAAAACATAAATTACAAAAAGAACTTAATTGATTCAAAAAAATCATATG